>DAIRUD010000087.1:0-7685 GCA_036803565.1 Synergistaceae bacterium
CCAGATCCCCAGATTGAACGGCAATGCCCCCCGAAAACCGTAGCGCTTGCCGTTCGACATCGACATGACGTTGTTCGGCCCCGGCGTGCCCGCTGTGATGAACGCGTATGTGAGGAAGAGAATCCAACCGAACATGCCTTGCGCCCCCTCGTCCTGGAGTGTAATATATAAGAAATTTATCCCGCATAGCGGATTTCCTAAATAGTGTATTTATTTATCATTATATTGTCAAGCTCTTTGGGAGGATTCCATGGATGTAAAAAATGTCGTCGCCCATAACGTAAAGGCATTGCGGGAGAATCGCAAACTTACGCTGGAAGCCGCGTCCGAGGCGACGGGTGTGTCCAGGAGCATGCTGGCGCAGATCGAAAAGGGCGACGTGAATCCGACGATTTCGGTCCTCTGGAAGATCGCGAACGGGTTCAAGGTATCCTTTACCTCTTTGATCGAAGTGCCCGGCGAAGCCGTCACGCTCCTGCGCCGCGAGGAGGTCGTCCCCTTGGCGGAGGATGGGGGGAAATACCTCAATTACCCTGCGTTCGTCTTTGACGAGAGCAAACTGTTCGAAAGCTACCGCATCGTGATCAAGCCGGAGGGTGCGCTTTCCGCGCAGCCGCATTTGGCGGGAACGGAGGAATATATCACCGTCTTTGCGGGCGAGGTCGAAATCCGCGTCGAGGCCGAGAGCTATTGTCTACGGCGCGGCGATTCCATCCGTTTTCGCGCGGATGTCGCGCACGGCTACAGGAATACCGGGGAGAGCGATGCGGAACTCAGTATGCTGATTTATTACAACCGGTAAAACGCGGGTTTTCTTGCGGGCGTTGCCGAACGGCGGCCGTTCGGGCGAAAATGCGGTATCCGTTAGGGGAGTTAAAAAAAGAGCCCTTCGGGGCTCGGTAAGTCGCGTATTCGTGCCAGGGTTTGATAAGCTTTTTACGGATAATTCTTGTTTAAGGAAAGCGCCGACATGAAGCTTATCAACCACAGCGGGGGAAGTATAGCATACGAAAAGACGTCTGTCACACAATTTCGTTTTAAATATTTCAATGTGTAATTCGAACCCGTTATATTTCGTCGATTGTCTCGCCGCCGGTTTTGTCGTACGATATAATGTGTAGCGTTACATGTGTTGATACACGTTTGAAGTTGTCGTGATAACGAACGGCGGCGAAGATGGCGATTTGCCGGATCTCGCTTCGCGGGCAGGGCGGAACGCGTTGGGTTTTGTGAGGAGTAGCCGCTTCGCGAGGCCAATCTTCGACCTCGGCGTTGTCGGACGCGCGTCGACTGCGCGCTGGAGCGGGTGGAATCAACCGCAAACCGATTGCCGTTTCTTGGCGTGGATGACGGGCTGGGTGCCGGAAAGGAGTGCGCGCATGCCGAAAAAAGCGCCCCGGGATACCCCATGTTACTGCATCAATTTCCGTCGTGCGGCAAACGCGCTGACGAAATTTTACGACCGGGCATTCGCCCCGGTCAATTTGACGACCAATCAATTCTCGCTGCTTAACGGCATTCAGTTGCTTCGAGGCTGCAACAAGAGCGAGCTTGCCCGATTTTCCAGGCTGGACCGGACGACGATCATACGAAGCCTGCGCGTGCTCCGCGAGAAGGGGCTGATCGAGGACGCCACCGAAGCGGGCAGCCGGAACAAGGGGATTCGGCTGACCGAGGCCGGGAGAAAGGCTTTGGCGGGCGGGATGGGTGGCTGGGAACGGGTACAGAAGCAGATCGAGTCGAAGCTGGGAGCCGAGAAGCTGCGCGTCCTGCAAGAGATCCTTGTCGACTTCGCAACTTTGGACGGCGGCGAGCACACCTAAAGAGGAATGGAGGACAACATGAACACGGATGGATGTCTGCCGCAAAACGGCGTCCCCGATAACGCCGGCAAGGGCAAACCGCTCGCGACGGTTTTGCTGACGACCGCGGCCTGTTTGATTTACGCCGTCAATGCGGGGATTCGCAGCAATTACGGCATTATGTTGAACGCCATTTCCGCCAGCAGCGGGCTTTCCTACTCCGCCGTCAGTTTCGTGCTGGCGGTGGGGCAGCTCGTTTTCGGCGCGGCCCAGCCGATTTTCGGCATCTTGGCGCTGAAACGATCCAACCTGTTTGTGTTGTGTTTGGGCGCGATTTTGATGGCGGGCGGGTTGATGGCGATCCCCTTTTGCAGCTCCCTGTGGACGTTGATCATCTTCCTGGGCGTCGTCCTCCCCTCCGGTACGGGGGCGGCGTCCTTCGGCATCATCATGGGCGTGATTACCCCGAAACTTTCGGAAAAGAGCGCATCCACGGCGTCCGGCTTCGTCAATGCCAGCAGTGGTATCGGCAACACCATCCTCTCCCCGGTCATACAAGCGTTGATCGCGGCCGGCGGCTTGATCGGCGCGATGATCTTTTTGAGCGTGCCCGCGCTCCTGATCCTGCCGCTGTCCTTGTGGATTTGTAGGCCGAAGGCGGATCGACGCGATGGGGACTTGCGTACGATATCCGGAAACACAGGCATCGGGGCTTTGTTCGCCGAGGCGCTGCGCAGCCGCGCGTATCAATTTCTGATGATCGGTTTTTTCACCTGCGGATTCCATATGGCCATTATCGAAACGCATCTTTTCACGCAGATCACGACGTACGGTTTTTCGCGGGAGACCGCGGCCTACGCCTTTTCGATTTACGGGTTCAGCACGATGGTCGGCTCGGTCTTCAGCGGCCTGCTGTGCGGCCGCGTGCCGATGCAGCGCGTGTTGGGTTCCCTGTACGGCGCGAGGTGCGTGATGGTCGCGCTTTTCCTGCTGGTGCCGAAGACGCTGCTGTCCGTGTGCGTGTTTACGTCGCTGTTGGGGTTGACGGGGAGCGCGACGGTTCCGCCCACCGCCGGGCTGGTCGGTCGCGCGTTCGGTGCGGCGAAGTTGGCGAGCCTGTTCGGATTCGTGTTTTTCGCCCATCAGGTCGGCAGCTTCTTCAGCGCCTGGCTCGGCGGCGTCTGCCTCGCCCTCACCGGGGAGTACACGCTTATCTGGTGCGCCAGCGCCGTGCTCAGCCTGTTGGCCTCGAGCGTGAGTTTCCTGATCAAAACGAAGCAATGAAGCGCAGCCGTTTTTAAATCAACGTCATGTTTTAAGAAGGGGCGAGGCGTGCGCATCGTTGTTCCGGTGTCGGGTACTTTTCGACCACCCGCTGGCGGTGTCGACAGCGATTCGATTCGAGAAATCGCCCCCGCCGGTGGGGCGCGGGGTGGGGAAGCGGCGTCCCCTTCGCTCTTTTCCGGGCGGAGACGCATATGGAAAAATCTGCTATGATCGTAAACAAAAGACACTGCTTTGCAGGAGGTGCGGCATGGACCTTTCGCTGATGGAGAAAATCGTGGATTCGGTAAAAGCGGGGCGGCGGGGCGTGCTCTGCATTCTCATCGAGCAGAGCGGCTCGACGCCGCGCAAGGAAGGGGCCTCCATGTGGGTGCACCCCGACGGAAGCATCGAGGGAACGATCGGCGGCGGTCCGATGGAGCACGAGTGTATCCAGATCGCCCTCGACATGTTGGAGAAGGGCGAGACGGTGCGCGTGCAGGACTGCAACCTCGGGGCGGGCCTGCATCCCGGGGCGTGCCCGGAGAGCGCGGTCTGCGGCGGCGAGAGCCGCGTCTACTTCGAGGCGGTCGCGCCGGAGGACGAGATCTTCGTCTTCGGGGCGGGACACGTCGGCAAGGCGCTCGCGCGGCTCGCGGCGGCGAGCGGTTTCCGCGTGACCGTCTGGGACGAGCGCGCGGAGTACGCCAACGAGGAGAACATCCCCTGGGCCCGCCCGCTCGCCTGCCCGCTGGCGGAGGTCTTCGACGCGGAGAAGCACCCCGGCCTGCTGCACGGGGGCAGCTATGTCGTCATCGTCACGCGCGGGCACAATCTCGACAGCGACGCCATGCGTCTCATGGAGGGACGGAAGGTCGCGTATATCGGCGTCATCGGTTCGCGCGGCAAGATCGCCTTCGTCGACAAGAAGCTGACGGCGATGGGGGTCTCGCAGGCGTTTCTGGACTCGATGCGCCGTCCCGTCGGCCTGCCGATTCGGGCGGAGACGCCGGAGGAGATCGCGGTCTGCATCCTGGCCGAGATCATCGCGGTCAAGCGCGGCGCGAACGTGGAGGCGCTGCGGAGCGCGAAGTGAACTTGCTTTTTTTCGTAAGCCGGAAGGTTGTGTGACGGCGATGCGGCAACAGGACCTGTTCGCGAGCCGGACGAGGAACGATCCGCTCGCCAGCCGCCTCCGTCCCCGGACGCTCGACGGCTTCGTCGGGCAGGAGCACCTGCTGGGCGAGGGCAAGGTGCTGCGCCAGGTCATCGAGAGCGACCACCTGCCCTCGATGATCTTCTGGGGGCCGCCCGGCGTCGGCAAGACGACGCTGGCCCGGCTCATCGCCGAGAAGACGGCGTCCGAGTTCGTCGACTTCAGCGCCGTCACCAGCGGTATCAAGGAGATCCGCGAGCTGATGAAGCAGGCCGAGGAGAAGCGCGTCTTCGGCGAGCGGACGATTCTTTTCGTCGACGAAATCCACCGCTTCAACAAGGCGCAGCAGGACGCCTTCCTGCCTTTCGTGGAGAAGGGCAGCATCGTCCTGATCGGCGCGACGACCGAAAATCCGTCGTTCGAGATCAATGCGGCGCTCCTGTCTCGCTGTCGCGTCTTCGTGCTGCACGCCCTGTCCGCGGAGGATCTGACGCGGCTGCTGCGACATGCCCTCGCGGACCCCATGGGATTCGCGAATTTGCGGGTGGAGATCGCGCCGGAGCTGCTGACGGCCATCGCCAACTTTGCCAACGGCGACGCCCGGACGGCTTTGAACGTCCTGGAGATGCTCGTCCTCAACGGCGAACGCGACGGAAGCGCCGTGAAGGTGACGGAGGCGATGCTGGAGCAGAGCATCAGCCGCAAGTCGCTCCTCTACGACAAAAACGGCGAGGAACACTACAACCTCATCTCGGCGCTGCACAAGTCCATGCGCAACAGCGACGCCAACGCCGCCGTCTACTGGCTGGCGCGCATGCTGGAGGCGGGGGAGGACCCCCTCTACGTCGCCCGGCGCATCGTGCGCTTCGCCAGCGAGGACGTCGGCATGGCGGACAGCCGCGCGCTGGAGATCTCCGTCGCCGCCTACCAGGCCTGCCACTTCATCGGCATGCCGGAGTGTTCCGTCCATCTGGCGCACGCCGTGACGTACCTGAGCCTGGCGCCGAAGTCGAACGCCGTCTACGTCGCCTACGGCGAGGCCAAGCGCGACGCGCTGGAGATGCTCTCCGAGCCGGTTCCGCTCGTCATCCGCAACGCGCCGACGCGGCTCATGAAGGATTTGGGGTACGGCGACGGCTACCAATACGCGCACGATGCCGACGAAAAGCTCACCGATATGCAGTGTTTGCCCGATTCCCTGGAGGGCCGGGAGTATTATCGCCCCACGAACCAGGGCTCGGAGGCCCGCGTGCGGGAGCGGATGGAGCGCATTGCGGAGTGGCGGGCGCGCAGGCGGAAGGCGCTGACGGGCGACGCGCCGGATGCCGGATGAATGGGAAGTGTGCGCGTCGATTGCGATTCGAATTTCCGCGCGATGAAAAAATTGGAAAAATAATGTAAAATAGGCATATCGGACATGTGCGGTGCCACTCACAAACCCTAAAATACGCTTGGTCATGTCATATGTATCGAGGGTTGTTTTGTTGCGGAAGATACGCTTCCAGGGAGGGCGTTTCGATGCTGGATTCCACGTATGAAAAATGGCTTCTGCGCACATCGCCGCCCGGGCCGGAATTCGGCGGAGGGAGAGGGTCCTCCTGGGAGGACGCCTATCATCTCTCCTCCGCGTTACAGCTCAGGAAGCTGGCGCAGGATGTGAATGCCGGCATTTC
Organism: Synergistaceae bacterium; assembly: GCA_036803565.1. Classification (GTDB taxonomy): domain Bacteria; phylum Synergistota; class Synergistia; order Synergistales; family Synergistaceae; genus DAIRUD01. Next base: position 5,895 of record DAIRUD010000087.1, read on the forward strand.
CTATGCGGGGACATATTTTCGGTTGCTCTGCGATATCGACTTGGAGGGAGCGGATTGGTCCCCGATCGGTTATTGTATCGGTCCCTTCGACAAGATGGCGTTTTCCGGTTTTTTCGACGGCGGGGGACATCGCGTCCATAACTTCCGCGTCGAACGCAGCGTCGAGGGCAGCGTCGGCCTGTTCGGCTATGTGGAGTACGCCCGGATTTACAATCTCGCCGTCGCCGACTGCACGCTCACCGGTATCGGCAGCATCGGCGCTCTTGCCGGTTACGCGGAGGAGAGCGCGTTTCTCAATTGCAACGCGACGGCGACGGTCACCGTGAAGGGCATGAACGCGGGCGGCCTTGTCGGCCTGGCGGGGAGTACGAGTGTCGAGAACTGTTCCGCGCAGGTGGCCCTCCGCACGTTCGTCGGGAGCGAGCGGATCGGCGGCCTTTGCGGCTATTCCTATAACGGCGGGACGTTTATCTCCTGCCGTGCGGCGGGGGAGATTCAGTCCGCCGACGGTACGGACGTGGGTGGTTTCGTCGGGCAGGTCCGCGACGCGAAGATTACCGGTTGCAGTGCGGGCGTCTTTCTTCGTTGCGCCAACAGCGGCAACGTCGGCGGTTTCGTCGGGGCGCTTCGCGGCGGGACGACGGAAGGGTGCCTTGCCACGGGAAATATCGAGAGCACGAGCGGCGCGACGACCGCCCGCCTCGGCGGTTTCGCCGGGTATCTGAACGGTCCCCTTGCCTACTGCGTCGCCTCGGGGAACGTGGTCAACCGCGGCAACAATGCGGCCGCGGGGGGATGTGTCGGAGAGGCTGTGAGAAGCAGGATCTTTGCCTGTTACTCCGTCGGCGATGTCGACAACGGCGGCGGGACCGGCGGTTTTCTCGGCCGGGCCTCGGGCGGGGGAATGCAGATCCTGGACTGCTACGCGACCGGCTCGGTGGTGTTGCAGGGCAAAATGAAGACGGGCGGCGGTTTTGTCGGTATTCTCGGCGGCGAGGGCGGTTTTGTCGAACTCTCTCGCTGTTACGCCTTCGGCGAGGTTTCCCCCAACGTCTCCGGGTTCACCGCGCGCAAGGTTTTCGGCGGGATTTCCGCTTGTTTCTGGCGTGCGGACGAGGGGGGCGTGAACGACGGCGTCAAGGATGCGGCGGGGATTGCGCCGATCTCCACGGAGTCGTTCGGTATGGAGGAGCATTTTGCGGAGAACGGCTGGTCTTTCGCCGAGGGATCGGAAGCCCAGGCCGCGTGGCACTACCTCGACGGCATGTCCCCGAAGCGCCCGCATCTGCGGGGGCTGCCGGCGATTCCTCAAACGGCGCCCTTCGTCCCGGAGGAGCCGGTCAATCCCGGCGAATCAGACTGAGCAGTTCCTCGTCGACGGTCTGCACGTTCGCTCCGACCGCGGTGCTGAGCTCGTTTTTCGTGGAGTATACCGCTTCATGATAGATGTACCGTGGGAGGGAGACGAATTCATCGTCGACAAACTCGAAGTCGGGTGTGCCGAAGGCGAAGGAGTAGACGATACGCTCCGGTGCCTGGTCGTCGGACGCGGGAACGCGGAAGCCGCTGAACGACAGGATAATGCCCGCTTCGTTCATCGATTCCACGATACGCACCCCTTTCAGGGGGCGCAGTTTCCCCTCCGCGACGAGCTTGATCGCGGCGGCGAGCGTCTCGTCCCCGCCGCAAAACGCGGAGACGAAGACACCGACGGAGCCGAGCGTCTCGGTATCCTCGCCCTCCAGTCGTTCGTCGGAAAACGGCGATTCCGCTTGCGGGGCGCTCTCGGGG
>DAIRUD010000088.1:0-7601 GCA_036803565.1 Synergistaceae bacterium
ACAAACTGGGAAGAAAGAGTAATTCCTATGAATGAACGCTATTCTGTATTGGTCCAAAAATGGTATTACACAGAAGATCCATACAGGCGAGCATTGAGTAGCTTTTTTCCCGAATATAACTTGAATTGTATAGATGAAGAGAAAATTTATTTCATATACCAACCACTTCGATTTTATGAGGTTCCTAATGGCCCCTTGCACTCGGCTTCACGGGGGTTTGTGTTCGCTGAATTAAGTATATTTGATGAAAAGAGTCGCGATATTGTGTGTGCCAATGAATCCGGTTTGCCGCGCGGAGGTATGTCTTTTATGGCGATATCTCCTAATCGTAGGCATGCTGCTATTGTTATGTCTGAAAATAAAGAACAAAACCAAAATTTTTATATTATTTTTGTTGACCTTCAAGTTGGTCAACGCGAAACGAACATTATACAAAAAGTACGTTTTGATGAAAATAATAACCGTTTCACTGCAGCTATCAGCAGTATCGCCTGGCTGGACAATGAGAAGGTTGTACTAACAACAGGAGAGAATCTTTTTGATAGCCCGGACAGGCTTCAGGAAAAATCAAGGTTTTTTTATTTGAACATGCCCAGGGATTTTTATAATTAAAATCTGAAGAGATTTTGAGTGTCAATTTATTACCCAAGAGCTTAAGAAATTCGCATTGGCAAGGGTTGCGGCACATTATGCATTCGATCTGTGTTTTCACGATAAGCGCGGCGATGAACCGTTGATTATGCAATCCGCTTTGTCGTGATGTTGGTGTTTATCCACGGTGTATTTTGAAGTGGTAGGTGGTTGTGTATGGGCGGGCGTATGTGCGTCTGTTGGTGTTTGGAAAATAGCGGAATAATGATAAATGGTTTGACTAAATAAATTATTGGGGGCTGGTAAATATGTCGTCTGCAAAGAAACGTTATGTTCCGCCAAGGTTTATGTCATTTTTTCTTGTGGCAATATCTATTTTCATTCTTAGTTTTTCTGCAACTGCTGAGACTGAGACACCAAAGGTTACATTTGAGTGGCTGGTTGAGCCGGAGCTTCATCGGGCGAACAGCTTTCGTCATGGCGTCGCATGGTTTCAGCGGGAGGAAGGCGGGCCATGGACACTGATTGATAAAAATGGAAAGACTATTATCAAGAATTTTGAAGTTAATTTTATAGGAAATTATGGCGATGACGTGCCTCTTGCTCCATTTGCGGGCCTTCGGGATCGTCCAGGCTATGGCTATGTGGATTGTTCCGGAAAGATAGTTATCGCTCCACGATTTGCAGAAGCGAACGTTTTTGTTAAGGGCATGGCGCTGATTGTTGAGACGAGTGGAGATAAAAAATATAGGAAAATTATTGATCATTATGGAAATATGGTTTTGTTTGTGAATTACGATGACATTCGTATTGCTGGAACCGACCTATTTGCGGCGAAAAAAGACGGTAAATGGGGATATGTCGATAAGAAGGCGGGTATCGTTGTGGATTTTATACTTGATGAACCTTATCCGCTGATTTTCCCGGACAATCTCTACCCAGTGGTAGAAAATGGAAAAGTTGGTCTCCGCAACAGAGATGGAGTGTCGGTTTTGCCAGCGATATACGACGTATTTTATAATTACGGCTATGGGGATGGCGATGGTCTTATTGCTGCTGTAAAAAATGGAAAAGTAGGTTTTGTTGATATAAAGGGGAATACTGTGATTGATTTTCAGTTCCCCGATGCCGGGAAAAGTGCAAGAGTAATTCCTAGTTATAAATTTTTAAAAGGTCTCGCTGTCATTCTACCACTAAATAGTTATCGACTTGCTAACGTTTCACCTGGCGAAGTTCGCTGTAAAGTTATCAATAGTGAAGGTAAATTGCTCTTTGAGTTTTATGGAACACCGAGAACGTTTTTTGGTGAAAAATTCATGCTGCTGGAAGTCTCGAAGGCATCTGATGAAAACTCATGGCGTATATATGAACTAATTGATCGTTCTGGAAATCGTTATCCATTACCTCATCATTTACAACTACCTTTTTTTTCGAGAGAAAATACCTCCGAAGGTGTTCTTTGTATGCAAATGAAAGAAAAGAATGATATTCCTGCAAAGAGGAAATTTGGCTATTTAAAAATCAAAGTAAACTAAGGGGGGTAATCGTGGGCAATTTTGAACGATAGAAATCAAAATGCAGCGAGAAACTTTGTGAGGGCTTTTTTCGATATAATGGACTTGGATGATTGAGGTAAGAATTTGCCAGATAGGGGCAGTGCTTCATCCTGCAGGTGATTGTCTTGTCCGGGGAATACGGTTATTTCCCGAGTATTTTATAGATGTGTTAATTAATGATGATACGAGTTATGTCGCATTTTCAGTTTTATCAACATCTCTAACAGCGGTAAGCGGCGCAGGGAGTACTCTGCTAAGGCTGGAATTGCTGCAAAATATTACGTTTTGAATGCGCTAATATAAAGAAGCAATGACGTAAGCGGCGGCGACCGTAGCAGAGAAGGCCCAAAGGACACCGGAATAGCCGAGACGGGGTCGGGTTTGTGACCGGCCCCGCTTTTTTGTGCCTCTTTGCGTAAGGTGTGCTTGTTTTGTCCGGTTGCGTAAACGAATCCGTGCATACCTGCGCGATTATTCTTGCTATTGTCAATTCTTGCCTGAATTCAAAAAAAGTGATACAATTCCTGATAATAATGAATATTTCGAGCTATGTCGACGAATTCATGTTGCACTTGGAGGCGACGTTGGGACGGGCGGACAACACGGTGGCGAACTACGCCGTCGATCTGGCCCAGTTCGCGGAATATTTGGACGCGGTCGGCATATCGGAGCCGACCGCCATCGATATGCCCTGCCTGCGGGGGTTCTTGCGGGAGTTGTCGGGGTTCGGGTTTTCCAAGAGTTCAATTGCGCGGAAGCTCTCGTCTCTGCGGGGGTTCGTCCGTTTCCTGGCGGAGCGGGGGGTGTTGGAACGCGATGTCGGAGCGGGACTGCGGGGCCCGAAGCAGGACGCGTCGCTGCCGCGCGCGCTGGCCTACGAGGACGTCGAGCGGCTGCTCGACGCCGGGGCCGAGGGGAGCAAGAAGCCGCTGCGCGACGCGCTGATCCTGGAGTTGCTCTATGGGTCGGGATTGCGCGTGCACGAGCTGGTCTCGCTGGATTGGGACGACGTGGACATCCCGGAGCGCTGGCTGCGGGTGAAGGGAAAGGGCGCGAAGGAGCGTATGGTCCCCTTCGGGGGCGGCGTGCGCGACCTGCTGCGGCGATGGCGGGACGACGCGCACGCCAAGGGAAACGCCGTGGAGGGAGACGCGCCGCTGCTTTACGGCGTCGGGGCGGAGCGCCTGACGGAGCGCACCGTGCACCGCCTGGTGACGGGGACGGCGCGGAAGTTGGGGTTGTCCGGGGTCACGCCGCACACGCTGCGGCACAGCTTCGCCACGCACATGCTGGAGCGCGGCGCCCCCCTGCGGGTGATTCAGGAATTGTTGGGGCACGAGAGCCTGGCGACGACGCAGCGGTATCTCACGGTGACGACGGAACAGATGAAACAGAGTTATTTGCGGGCGCATCCGCGCGCCGCTTCGGAGGGATCGGGATGGAGACGCAACACGCACAGGGCCTGCCTTTGATGGAGGGGACGACGATCGTCTGCATCCGGCGGGACGGGCGCGTCGCGATGGCCGGGGACGGGCAGGTCACGCTCGGCAGCCAGGTCGTCAAATCGACCGCCCGCAAGGTCCGTCGCATCGGCGGGCGCAACGGCATCGACGTGATCGCCGGGTTCGCGGGGAGCACGGCGGACGCCATGACCCTGCTGGAACGCTTCGAAAAGCAGCTCGACGAACACCACGGAAACCTTCTGCGCGCGGCGGGCGCGCTGATGCGCGACTGGCGGACGGACAAGTATCTGCGTCGCCTGGAGGCGATGATGATCGTCGCCGACCGGAACGACGTCTTTCTGCTCTCGGGCGCGGGGGATATCCTGGAGCCGGAGAACGGCGTCGCCGCCATCGGCTCCGGCGGCGGTTTCGCGCAGGCGGCCGCCTTCGCGCTGCTGGACGCCACGGAGTTGTCGGCGGCGGAGATCGCGCGGAAGAGCATCGAGATCGCCTCGCGGATCTGCATCTACACGAACGACGCCATCGTATTGGAGGAAATCGGAGCATGACGCAATTGGTAAAGGACGGCGCCTCCCTCAGCCCGCGCGCCGTGGTCGCCTATCTCGACCGCTACGTTGTGGGGCAGGACGCGGCCAAGAAGTCCGTCGCCATCGCCCTGCGCAATCGCATTCGCAGGCGGGCGCTGCCGGACGAGATGCGGCGGGAGATCGCGCCGAAGAACATCCTCATGGTCGGCCCGACGGGCGTCGGCAAGACGGAGATCGCCCGCAGGCTGGCGCGCCTCGTCGACGCGCCGTTCGTCAAGGTCGAGGCGACGAAATTCACCGAGGTCGGTTACGTGGGGCGCGATGTCGAGTCGATGATCCGCGATCTGGTGGAGGCGGCGGTGCAGATGGTGCGCCGCAGGAAGATCGAAGAGGTGCAGGAGGCCGCGTCCGCGCGCGCCGAGGACCGATTGCTCGACGCGCTGCTGCCGGGGCGGAAGCGCGAGCGCGCCGCCGCGAACGTCTCGGACTTCATGAAGATGTTCGGCGTCTTTCAGGGAGAGGAGAACGACGCGGAGTCCGACGAGGACGACGCGGAGGCCGAAAGCGCCCCCGCACCCTCCGCGCACACGCGCGAGAAGATGCGCGAGATGCTGCGCGCCGGGAAGCTCGACGGCCGCGAGGTCGACGTCGAGGTCGAGGAGAGCGCCAAGGGCGGCATGGGCTTCATCGGCGGCGGCATGGAGGAGATGGGCATCAACATCACGGAGCTGATCGGCGGCATGATGCCGAAAAAGCGCCGCCGCAAGCGCATGCGCATCGACGAGGCCCGCCGCGTCCTCCAGGCGGAGGAGGCCGAGAAGCTGCTGGATATGGAGCAGGTGAGCGGCGAGGCGCTGGAGAAGGCGCAGGAGGAGGGCATCGTCTTCATCGACGAGATCGACAAGATCGCGACGGGCGGCTCGGCCGGAAAGTCCGGCCCCGACGTCAGCCGCGAGGGCGTGCAGCGCGACCTGCTGCCGGTCATCGAGGGCACGACGGTGCAGACGAAGTACGGGACGGTGCACACGGATCACATCCTTTTCATCGCCGCCGGGGCGTTTCACCACAACAAGCCGTCGGACCTGGCGCCGGAATTGCAGGGACGCCTGCCCATCCGCGTCGAGCTGTCCGCCCTTTCGGAGGCGGACCTGGTGCGGATCCTCACCGAGCCGGAGAACAGCCTGATCAAGCAGTACGTCGCGCTGATCGGCACGGAGGAAGTGGAGCTCGTCTTTGCGGACGACGCGGTGGCGACCATCGCGGCGTATGCCGCGCGCATGAACGCGCAGATGGAGAACATCGGGGCGCGCCGGCTGCACGCGATGATGGAACAGATCCTGGAGGAAATCAGCTTCGACGCGGGGGATGCGGCATACCCGCAGGGGCGGGTCGAGATCGACGGCGCATTCGTTCGGGGCCGGCTGGATCCGCTCGTGGAGGATGGAGACGCGAGAAAGTATCTGCTGTAGCGCTGAGAGAAGCGCGCGGGAGGAGTGTTTGTGATGAGTGTGGAGCTTGGTGTGCAGAACGCGGAAATCGGCGGGGATGCCGCGTGTGAGGCCGACATGAACGATCTATTGGAGAAAACCCGCGTCGTCAGCAGAGTCCTGCAGAACCGCCCCGACAACCGGGCGCCGGACTATCAGCGCTTGGCGCGGTTGTTGTGCGACCTGTCCGCGGCGAACGTATATATGATCAACCGCGAGGGCCGGATCCTCGGTTATTCGTGGGTCAGCGAGTACGACTGTCCGATCATGGAGAATCAGCTGGCGGAAAACTGCATGCCGGAGAAGTACGTCGAAAAGCTCAACATGGCGCGGGAGTCGGTGCTCAACCACACGGACAACGGAATGTGCGCCTACCTCGACCACCCCTGCACCTACTCCAACAAGCACGTCCAGTACGTCCCCATCAATGGGATGGGCGAGCGGCTCGGCACCCTGATCATCGCGCGCTTCGGCGATCCTTTCAGGACGAAGGACCTGGTGTTGGCGGAGTATCTGTCGACCGTCGTCGGCCTGGAGATCCTCAACGAGCGCAGCCGCAATATCGAGGAGCGGGGCCGCGAGCGGCTCGTCGTGCAGATGGCCATGCGCGCCCTCTCCTTCTCCGAGGTCGAGTCGATCAAGCACATCATCGAGGATCTGGGCGGCTACGACGGCGTCGTCGTGGCGAGTCGCGTGGCGGACCGCGTCGGCGTAACGCGCAGCGTCATCGTCAACGCCCTGCGCAAGCTCGGCAGCGCCGGTATCATCGAGAGCCGCAGCCTGGGCATGAAGGGCACCTACATCAAGGTCGTCAGCAACCTCTTCCTCGAAGAATTGGGCATTACGGTCGAGAAAAACTAGCGCGAACCAATATCGAAATATCGCACGGAAGATCCAGGGGCGCAGGGGATCGCAATCCCCTGCCGGGGCATCGGGCGGAATCCCGCGAGGCGAAACTGTCCGAACCCCCCGGATCCGATGAAATCGCCCGGAACCCGGCCATCGATACCGCGCGCCGACGCCTCCCCGTTTTATGGATCCCCTCAAGCGTGCCGCCGCGAACGCCGATCATGGTATAGACGGGAGGTGTCGTGCATGCGGACGGATATGACGTGGAGCGTGATCGAGAAGGACTTGCAGGGGCTTTCCCGGCGCCTGGAGGCGACGTCGCAGAACATCGCCAACATGAACACGCCGACCTACGCCCGCAAGGAGATCACCTTCGAGAATCAGCTCGCGGAGGTCATCCACGCACCCCGGCGGCTGCCGCTCCAGCGCAACAACCCGCGGCATTTTTCCAACGTCAAGACCAGCGTCGCGCACGTCTCCCCCGCGGAGCATCGCGTCGACTACGAACCCTACCGTCTCGACGGCAACAACGTCGACCCGGAGACGGAGACCGCCCGCCTGACGGAGAGCCGCATGAGCTACCAGGCGATGACGCGCATCCTATCGCGCAAGGTCTCCATGTACAGAAAGGCGATCGGAGGAAACTGACATGCGCGTGTTTCGCTCGATAGATATCGCGGGCAGCGGCCTCACCGCCAACCGCCTGTGGATGGACACCATTTCCGGCAACCTCGCCAACGTCAACACGACGCGGACGCCCGAGGGAGGTCCCTACGTGCGGCGGATGCCGATCTTCCACGAGCGCCTCATGGAGGCCGTCGGCGAACAGGACAACCGTGCCCGCAAGGGCTGGTACGGCATGTACGCCGCCTCCGGCGTCGTCGTCTCGGAGATCGACACCGACGACACGCCGCCGCGCATGGCCTACCAGCCGGACCACCCCGACGCCGACGAGGACGGCTACGTCGCCTACCCGAACGTCAACGTCGTCCGCGAGATGGCCGACATGATGGTCGCCAGTCGCGCTTACGAGGCCAACCTCACCGTCGTCGAAGTCGGCAAGTCCGTCTGGAACAGCGCTCTCGACATCATGCGCGCCTAAAGGCGCAGACCGTGGGGCTCCGCCCC
>DAIRUD010000089.1:0-7560 GCA_036803565.1 Synergistaceae bacterium
ATCGATTTTCGCATTCGCGAAAAGCGATCCGCTGATCGGGGGTCCAGGGGGCTGAAGTCCCCTGGCGGGGTGTGGGGCGGAGCCCCACGGTCCGGCTTTTATTCCTCCGCCGGAAGGCGGAGGGTGAAGGCGCTGCCGCCGTCCTTGCGAGGGCGGTAATGAATGTCGCCCCCGTGGCGGCGGGCGATACCGCGCGCGATCGACAGGCCGAGCCCCGCGCCGCTGCGTGGTGCGGAGAGGGAGTCGTCGGAGCGGAAGAATTCCTCGAAGATCCTCTCCGCGTGTTGCGGGGCGACGCCGATGCCGCGATCGGCGATTTCGACGGCGGCCCAGCCGTCGCGGCGGGTGCAGGAGACGACGATTTCGCGCGTCTCGTCGGAGTACTTTTCCGCATTGGCGAGCAGGTTCATGAGCACCTGCCGCAGCGCCTCGCGGTCGCCGACGACGGGCAGGGGGTCGGTGCGCCGGAAACGGACGGCGAAGCCTTGTCGCGCCAGATGCGGCTCCATCTGATCGACGGTCTCGGCGGCCAGGTCGTCCAGCAGCAGCGGCTCGCGCCGATCCTTGGTCCTGTCCCGGCGGGAAAAGGCGAGTACGTTGTCCACGAGGTGCGCGAGGCGGTCGGCCTCGGACATCATGGTGCGCAGATATTCCCGTTGCTTGCCCTCGTCCCGCTGTCTGCCGGAGAGGAGGAGTTCGGCGAAGAGGCGGATGGAGGTCAGCGGCGTCTTCAGTTCGTGGGAGACGTTGGCGACGAACGTCGTCTTCCGGGCGGCGAGGCGCATTTCCGACGAAAGCATCCAAAGCACTGCGGCGCAGCCGAGGAGGATCGTCAGGAACAGGATCGAGACGAGCATCCAGACGACGGATTGCGCGAAACGCGCGCGCGAGCCGGGGAGCTCGGGGTCGACGAGCCACGCCCCGGCCTCCCAGCGGGGAAGCAGCGGCGAGATTTCGCGGGCGGCGAAGGGCCGCCGCCAGTCCTGTGCGAAGTCTCCATCCGGAAGCGCGAGGGGAACGCCCGCCTCGTCCAGGATCGTGAGCAGGCGGACCTCGGTGCGCAGGTCGGGCAGAGTGCCCGCGATGCGGTCGCGCAGGACGTCCATACGGATCGAGCAGCCGGCCACGCCGCCGTCCGGCAACGTGCGCCAATAGAGGATGGAGAGGCCCCGTTCGCCGTCGCGCGGCAGGAAGCCGCCGTCCTCCTCCGCGCGCAGCTCCTCGAAGGAGCGGCTGCGTGCCACGGTTTGGGACCGCTCGTCCGCCGGGATGGGCGAAGGCGATCCGGCGCCCGCCGATACGTCTTGCTGCTCGAGGACTTGCGGCACGACATTGCGCTGAAGGATCTCGAATCCACCCTGCGTCGCCTGGCTGAAGGCTTCCTCGCGCAGGACGGGGTCCGCCTGTATGCGGCTTTCCACCTCTTTGCGCCGGATGTTGTTCGTCTTCCGGGGGGGCGATGCCGTCGGGTCGAGGCCGGATAACGTCTGTTTTTCCTCGAATGGTACGGACGCCGCCGCTTTATCCCCGACCGGCGCCGCATTCTCTGTGGAAAAAGCGGGGGAGGGGGGAGCGGGTGATTGCGGCTGCATCGCCTGTTTGGCGGCGGCGCTTGTTTCCATTGCCGGTGCCGGAGCGGAAGGGGGCGATGCAGCGGTATCGAGCGCGGCGGAGGCGTCCTCCCGCTCCGGTGCGGCTGTGGGCGGAACGAGGGCCCCCGAGAGCCGGTTCTCCGTCGGAGGGAGGTCGTCGTCGTACCGCGCTTTTTCGGCGGATCCGCTTGGGGGCGAGGGGGGCGCGGCGGTGGGGGGCGGAACGCCCGGATCGGGGGGCCGGGCTCCCTCGGCCGTCATGCTCGCTTTGGCAGGTGGCGAGGCGGCGGGGACGGATTCCGCGAGAGGTCCCGCCGTCTGTCGACGTTTGTCCGCGAGGGAAGGGAGAGAGGGCGTTCGTTCCCCGAAAACCTTCTCCTCGGTCCGGTACACGCGCAGAATGCTGTCGTAGACGGGGATGCGTTCCTTGCCGGAGAGAAATGCGGAGAAGTCCGGTGAAAATGCGTCGTCCCGCGTTTCTTCGGCGGGGGTGCGGAGCACGCCGCCTTGCAGCAGGAAGGGCGTGCCGACCAGTGGATTTTCTCGTTTCCAGGCCAGCAGGGAGGCTATTGCGGTTTGATCTGCTCCGCCGTCGGAGGCGGCGGTGGCGACGCGTTCCAGATCGCGGTCGAGGTTCAGGCGAATCTCGTCCATCAGGTTCTCGACCCGCTGTGCGGCGAGATTGACCTCCGCGAAGAGCGCGCTTTCGATGCGGCGCTCGACGTATACGGATTCCCGGTCCGCGGCGCGCAGCGCGAGAACGGCCAGCGCGACGCTCGGTACGAGCACCGCCGCGAGAAAAACGAGGAGCATGGAGGCCGGTATTCTGCGGGATTCGATTCGCATCCGTTACATTCCTTCCGCAAGCGGCGTCTTCGTTTTTTCGCCGCGATAGGCACATCGGAAATCGTCCCACGCGTTGCGCATGGGGGCCGGTGCGGCGACGAGTGCGGCCGATTCGGCCCGTCGCCGCCGCGCCGGAAGCGTTTCGCGGCAAGGGAAGGGGAGCGTTTCCCTTGCCGCGGCCGAATTTCGAACCTCTTTCCTATTGTACCGCATCCTCCTCCGGAGCGGGGGCCTGCTGGTTTTTCTGGCGATAGGCCTTGTTCACGTTCTCCTTGCGCTCCTCGACGGACATCGAGCCGGAGCTGTCGAGGCGACCGGCCAACGCTTCGAACGCCTCGGCCTCCTGCTGCATGGCCGCGCCGTCGGCCGGTGCCGCGCTCGGCGCCGCGTTCTGCAAGCTGTCCGCGCGTTCCTGCAACAGGGCGGACGCCTCCTGTGCGCGGCCCTCGTCGGCCAGTTTCACGGCCTGCTCGCGAACCTCGGCGTTGCGTGCGAACTCCGCCTGCGCGGCGATGTCGGCCTGCCGATTCCCGGCGACCTCCGCCGGGTCGGCGCTGAAGGAGATATCCAGCGGCGTCGCCTGCACCATCGTCCGGCCGGTTTCGGCGTCGATATACTCCAGCCGCGCGCTCGCGATCCGCAGCGGCTTCGCGGCGGTATCCGCCTGCGGAAGCTCCACCTCGAAGAGGGCGTATTTTTCGCCTCCGTAGAGGTTGTCGACCGCAACCTCGATCGCGTTGCCGCTGTGCGCTCCCTCGCGGCCGAGGGCGCGGACGATCTGCGCGCCGTCATGGCAGGTCAGCGTGATGCGGACGCGGCGGGCCGTCAACGTCACGGCGTCCTCCATGTCGCGGGCGAAGATGCCGGGCAGCGATTCCGCCGCCTTGGCGAAGTAGGCGTTGCCGCCGCTCTCCGCGGCGAGAGCGGTCATGAGGTCCTCGTTATAGTCCAAACCCAGGCCGATGGTCGTGATCGTCATCTCCCGGCCCGCGAGTTTTCTGCCCAGGGCGGCAAGCTCGTGCGTCGAGCTGGGGCCGACGTTGGCCATGCCGTCGGAGAGCATGACGATACGCGGGACGTATCCTTCCTTGACGAAGGGTTGCAGTTCGCGCGCCGCCAGTTCCACGCCGTCGTAGAGGGCGGTGGAGCCGCCGGCGCGAACGCGCGAGACCGCGCGCGAGAAGGGCGCCTTGTCTCCGGCGTTGGTCGGCCTCAGGAGCGTGGACGCGCCCGTGTCGTAGACGACGACGGTCGCGACGTCCTGTGCGCCCAGGTACTCCAGGGCCTCGATCGCTCCGCGCTTGGCGTTGTCCATCTTGCGGTCCGAGGCCATGGAGCCGGATTTGTCGAGCACGAGCGCGACCGCGAGCGGCACGCGTTTCTTCGGGAGCGTTTCCGGCCGGACCAGGGTGCGCACGATGATCTTCCGTGCGCCGCCGATTTCGACGACGGGCGTGTCGGCGGCGACCTCCAGGACGACTTTCTCGCTCGCTGCTTGCGCGGTGCCGCAGAGAAACAGGGCGAACAGAGCGCAAACGACGGCAAAACCTTTCAGCGATGAAGCGAGATGGAACGGCATTTCCTTCCAAGATATCAAGCGTGGCATTGCAACCACCTCCTGACGACATCCTACGGCGTCAGCGGCGAAAAGTTGTCAGGCTCTCGTCAGGAGTTTGTCACGGAATTGTAAAAACGGGTGTGCCGGGGAGGGGGAGCATGAAGAAATATCACCCACCGGAAGGAATCGTTCCGGTCAAGGCAGGGGTTCCGTCGTTTCCGTCGGCGGACCCCCTGCCTATGGAATGTTTGCTACCGGATGGAAGCGCCCAGTTTGCGGGCTTCCTCCAGGATCGGTTTGCCGTCGATGTCGCCGGGCATGTTCACGCCGGAGGCGAGGACCTGGCCGATATCCTTCCAGCGCAGTTGAGCCAGGATTTCCCGATAGTGTTTCACCACAGGTTCGAAGTCGCCGCCCTCCGCCGCCATCAGTAGAACGGTTTCCTTGAAGGGGTTGGCGTAGTTCGGCTCGCACTCCGCGATGGCGAACAGGCGGTCGAAGGCGCACTTCAGGATTCCGGTGACGCTCCAGAAGTACAGGGGGGATGCCAGCGCGAGGACATCCGCCTCCCGATACGCCGGGTAGATCTTGTCCATGTCGTCCTTCAGGACGCAGGGACTCTCCGGGTTTTTCCCTCCGCCGTAGCAGCCCCTGCACGCGCGGATGTTCATCTCGTCCAGGAAGAACGTCGTCACGGTGTTTCCGGCCTCTTCGGCGCCTTTCGCGAATGCGGCGATCAGTCCGGACGTGTTGCCGTTCTTTCTGGGGCTTCCATTGAGCACGACGATTTTCTTTCCCATTCCTGCTTCCTCCTTTTGGGCGGTTTCCTAATGCCTTGCGCTTCCGATTATAAGGTGGTATAAACGAATGTAAAGTATGCACATTCATTACAGATACTTACCGAAAGGAGAGCGTGGCATGAATGTCAAATGCACGCGGCAGGGCATCGATATCGGCGAGACCGGCTTCGGATACACCCTCTCGCTGATCCAGGGCAAGTATAAGATGATCATCATGTACTGGCTGGCGGAATTCGGCGTCGTGCGCTACAACGAACTGAAACGACAGGTCGGCACGATTTCGCACAAGACGCTCAGCCTCTCGCTCAAGGAGCTGGAGGCGGACGGCCTCGTCGTGCGCACGGAGTTTCCGCAGATCCCGCCCAAGGTGGAGTACAGCCTGTCCGAGCGGGGACGCTCCCTCATCCCCATTCTGGATGCCATGTGCGAGTGGGGCGAATGTAACCGGGCGGGCTCTCCGGCGATGGCGGGCGAAACGCAGACCGTTTCCGTAGTTTTACCGGCGGATTCGTAGAGAACCGGCAGGTTTTCCTTGTACAATACATGCAATAAGTGGATGCGCTTGCGATATCCACTCTAAAATCGTCGAGGGTGGCGTATGAGAAAAAACCTGCTGGCCAAGATCAAGGAATCCCTGTTGTCCGTGCTTCCCATCTGCGCCATCGTCCTGTTGATCCACGCGACGGTTGCGCCTCTGCCCCTCGGGACGCTCGCCCTTTTCCTCACGGGGAGCGTGTTGCTCATCGTCGGCATGGGGATCTTTACGCTCGGTTCCGAAATGGCCATGTCCCCGATGGGCGAGATCATGGGGGCGCGGCTGACGCAGTCGCGCAACCTGCCCCTGCTGATCTGTGGGGCGTTTCTTCTCGGCGTCATCGTCACGGTCGCCGAGCCGGATCTTCAGGTGTTGACGAAACAGGTGCCGTCGGTCCCGGACATGGCATTGATCGCGGCCGTCGCGGTGGGCGTCGGCGTCTTTCTCGTCCTGGCGGTGCTGCGCATCCTCTTTCAGGTCCGGCTGGCGTATTTTTTCATCGTCGCGTACGCGGCGGTCTTCCTGACGGCGACGCTCACTCCGCACGAATACCTGGCTGTCGGCTTCGACTCCGGCGGTGTCACGACGGGCCCGATCACCGTCCCGTTCATCCTCGCCATCGGGGTCGGCATCTCCGCCGTCACGCAGAGCAAAAAGCCGGAGGAGGACAGCTTCGGCATCTGCGCCATCTGTTCCATCGGGCCGGTCCTCGCCGTCCTGATTCTCGGCCTCTTCTACGATCCGAACGAGGCGGGGTACGCTTTCGAGACCGCCTCCACCGCCGCTTCGTGGCAAGAGTTGCTGTTCCTGTATCGCGGCGGTTTCCGCGCGTTTGGCGAGGAGGTGCTGGAGGCCATGCTGCCGATCACCGTCATCTTCGGCGTCCTGCAGGCGACGACGTTCCGGCTGCCGCGCGGTCAGATCTACAAGATCGGCGTCGGTGTGCTGTATACCATGGGCGGCCTCGCGATCTTCCTCACCGGCGTCAACATCGGCTTCATGCCTGCCGGGACGGCCCTGGGGCATGCGATCGCCTCGCTCGAATATAACTGGATCCTGATTCCCATCAGCGTCGTCATCGGCTGTTTCGTGGTGGCTGCGGAGCCGGCGGTCTACGTGCTCAATCGGCAGGTGGAGGAGGTCACGGGCGGCGCGGTCTCCCGGCGGACGATGATGATCGGCCTCTCCGCCGGTGTGGGCATCGCCTTGGCGCTCTCCATGATCCGCATCCTGGCGCGGCTGGACATCGCCTATTTTCTGCTGGCGGGATACGGGACGGCGCTGGCGCTGACGTTTTTCGTGCCGCAGACCTTCACGGCCATCGCCTTCGACTCCGGTGGCGTCGCCTCGGGGACGATGGCGGCGGCGTTTCTGCTCCCCTTCGCCGTCGGCGTTTCGGACGCGACGGGCGGGAACGTGATGACGGACGCGTTCGGCATCGTGGCGCTGGTGGCGATGATGCCCCTCGTCACCGTGCAGGTCATGGGGCTGCTCTACCGGATCAAGATGGCCCGCATCGAGCGGGAAAGGGGACAGGGAGGGGAGCGCCCCTCCACGGGAGGCGATGGCGATGGTGCGCGATAAAACGGACGGATCGGACTACCTCGTGCTTGCGGTCGTTGTCGATCGGGACAGGGGCGGGCAGGTCGTTGACTGTCTCGCGGAGCAGGGGGTTTTCTCCGGCTTCGCTATGTTGGGACGCGGTACGGCGAGTTCGGAGATCCTGGGGTACCTCGGTCTGGGCGAGACGAAAAAGGATGTCCTGATCGCGACGCTCCGTACCGAAAGCGGTCGCGCGGTATTGCAGCGCCTGATCGAGCGGTGCGGTATCGACAAGCCGGGCGGAGGGATCGCCTTTACCCTGTCGCCGGGAAGCGTCCTGTATGCCCGCGGATTGTTTGCCTCCGAGGGCGCGGTTGTGGAAGGGATGGGAGAAGAGATGGACGAGCGGGAATCGGCAAGCGGTTACGACCTCATTCTGGCGGTGACGAACAACGGTTTCTCCGAGATGATCATGAAGGCCGCGCGCTCCGTCCGCCCCAGCGGCGGGACGATCATACGGGGGCGCGAGACGGGCCTGAAGGGCGGCGAGAAGTTCTTCGGCGTCGCTATCCAGCCCGAGAAAGAACTCGTCATGATCCTCACGCCTAGAAGCGCCAGCGCCGCGATCATGCGGGCCATCCAGTCGACCGCCGGTCCGGAGACAAAGGCGGGCACCTTCGCCGTCTC
>DAIRUD010000090.1:0-7457 GCA_036803565.1 Synergistaceae bacterium
ACCTGGGGATCTCCCGCGATGCTCGGCGGGACGATGTCGTAGAGGGATAGCTCCAGCAGGGCTTTAGCCATCCTCCAGCCCTCCATAGACGAGATTCTGTGTGCCGATCTTGCCGACCTGGTACTTCAAGAGTTCCGCAAACTCGGGTGTGCGGATCTCGGTGCGCTTCGCGCCGGCGGCCACCAAGCGATGATTGAGCTCGGAGGGGTTGATGTCCCGGCCGAGCTTGGATGCCTGCCAGACGATCCAGTCGGCGAACGCCATGTTGACGGCTGTCTGGATGGCGGTGGCCCGTGTGGCGTTGGTCCGGTCGATCCAGTAGGTGACGTCGGCGTCGTACGTGACGACCTCCGGCGGCAATACAAACACATGGTCGGTGTCCGGCCGGATATCTCCGGCACTTACAGTATCGTAGACGAGGTCGAGGATCTCCTCGCCCGGGATGATGCCGCCCTGCATGAGCGGATAGATTTTCACCTCGCCGGGGTCGGTGCCGTCCTCCGGACCGAGCACCTGCACGTCGACGATGCCCGCGTTGGCAGTTTTGGCCCAGAACTCATAGGCTCCTTTGGGGCCAGCCACGCTGAAATGCTCCGGCGCGAGGTGGATACGGTCGCGAAAGCTCTCGTCGTCCTCGATGTCCGCGCCGCCCTCCGAGGTGGTGGTGTTGGCCACGCTCTGCACATAGGGGAGCGGGTCGACCGGGCGGTTGATCTGGCCGGGGAGGAATCCGTTGCCTGCAGTCCCGGTTACGAGGCACAGGGCCAGGACCTCGCCCTCGGTCTCGCCGGCGGGGATGGTGAGCGTTTCCGCGGTCGCGAAGTAGATGTTCCCGTCGCCGGGGGTGACGCGGATACCGACGGGGATCTCGGTTGCGTTGGGCAGGGCGGTGGACAAAGTAAACTTGATGGTCGTCCGCGCCCTATCCGCCGGCAGGCGCGTCGTGCCGACCAGGAGCCCGATGTGGTCCTCGAAGTCACTGCTTGAGTACGCCAGCAGGTTCATCTTGGCCGCGTAGTCGATGAGATTGCGCTGGAGGATAATCACGTCGGCGACCGTGAGGAGAAACAGCCGCCGGGGATCCCCGGGGTAGAGGGTGATCTTCTCGTCCGTGGATTCCTCGTAGGCTTTCTCGTAGCCTGAGATGATGGCGTTCTTGATGATTTGCGGATCCCGCTCGGCGAAGGTGATGTCGGTGAGGCCGTAGAGATTGATTTAGGTCACCCCCTCTAAAATTCGAATGCGGATGGTCGGTGCGAGCCGCCCGTCGAGGTTGCCATCGTAAAAGCCCCTCACTACGCGACATCTCGGCTCGTATCGGTGCACGGTCGCGATGATCTCCGCCGTAAGCTTTGCCTGCGCCGCGGGCATCGGCTGGTCGATGATCGTCGGGTCGAGCCCGAACTCGCGATCGAGAGGCACGGTGTATTTTGAGGTTGATAAAATGGTCTTGACGTTCTGGATGATCTCCACGACTCTATCTGTCGGGTCGAAGTCGATCTTTTCTAGCGTCATGGTGATATCGCGTTCCATCACACCACCTCGATATATTCTTTCATGTTTACAGTTGCCAGAATGATATGGGGCGAGCCGTCGGGGTCCATGTGCTCCCACTTCTCGGATATGTCGGTGATTACCCATTTGTCCG
This sequence comes from Synergistaceae bacterium, assembly GCA_036803565.1. Taxonomy (GTDB): domain Bacteria; phylum Synergistota; class Synergistia; order Synergistales; family Synergistaceae; genus DAIRUD01. The sequence continues at coordinate 1,649 of DAIRUD010000090.1, forward strand.
ACCCCTGCGGTTCACCGTCGAGGATTAGGTAGTCGGCGACCCCAGTGTCGCGCATTTCTCGTAGCTTTTTTACCTCGTCGATGGGGACTACGCCGAGGTGCGAGTGGAAAAGCATTTCATATGAGACGCTTTCGATATTCGGTCCCGTAAATTCGAGGGATTGCTTTCCCATGATCACCGAATGCTCCGAGTAATTTGCAGACCCCTGTCGTTGGAAATTGTCGAGTGTTCGGACTTTCTCTGACGAGACCTCAAAGACGATGTCTCCGAAAGACCCTATCATTCGTAAAGCCACCTCGATTCCTCAGGTAAATCCCACACTTGAGGCGGACCGCACGTCACGTCCTCTGACCCAGTTAATACTAAACTTCCACAGGCTACAGGATCGCCGATCCTTCCAGCCTGCCTGCGGTTTACATATACAGTGGGGCTCCCGGCCGCCAACACAGAGTCGTGTCAAGGCGGGCAGCAGTGCGTCATCCAGTGGTCGCCCTGACGGTGCCAACCCCGGCGATTGACAAACACGTCGGGGCTTGCCTCGTCGTTAGGACGCGACGGCCAGCAACCATGACCTGTACAAATATCGTAGAGCCTTGCAGCCGGTGGGCCGGGCATCAGTCGAATTGCGCGGCGAGGTGCGCCGGACCAGTTAGATCCTCCGCAGGGATGTCGTGCGGGTTGAGGTGAATGAAGTGCGCCGATTGTAGGATGATGTCGCCGTCCTTGAAGAGGATGAACGACCCGTAGTGGTCTTTGATTTGGAAAATATGGTTTTTCCGATCCTGAAAAATATGCATGTCGTCGTCGAAAATCGTTACGCGGCGGTCTTTGTCGCCGACTGTCGGTGGGTTTTTCCCGTCGTAGATTGCGCCGAGCACGAAGCCGGTCTCGTATCCGTTCCCCAGGCAGAGGCAGACGACGTGCTCGCCGGGGTCGAGGTGTATTTCGTCCCGGTTTTTCAAAGAATTGGGGAAGACAAGCTGATACGGGTTGGATACCATGTCGTCTTTGTCGTCGAACACCACCCTAGCAGTACAGGTTGGAGCATCGTAGCTGCTGACTTTCCCCACTCTAAAGCGAACATATTCGTTATTCATCGCCGTCATCACCTCCATATACGGGGAAATTTTCTTGGACCGCGCCGCTGCCGCCGGTGCCGCCCTTGCGGATGTCGATCTGCGTGGTGTAGCCGCCGCCCTTGGTGTACTTGTGGACGGCCTTCTCGATGAAGTATTTACCGTCGAATTTTCCGAAGCCGGATATGCCGATCATGCTCCCTCCAATCATGGCCATGTTGCCGATCATGGTGATGGATCCTGTGACTTCGTGTTTGTTGGCTTGATAGAGGCGTTTCTTTGCGATCTGCTCGGCCTCGCCGAGGCTCTTTACCCGCTCGTTAACGTTGAGTGTTTGGCCGTTGTGATTCTGGTTTTCTGCAGGAACATAGACGTCGAATGTCGAGTCTTGCACTGAATCATGATATTGGAGCCTGGAGCCTTTGAAAATACCGGCACATTTCGTTCGAAAAGAGTAGGACGCAACACGCTTCGAGGCAACCTGCGAAAATGTGATCGTATCGACAACGCCGCGTTGCTCATACTCCTCTTCGTTGAATACCACCAGCTTCGTGTCTGTTACCTTCAATGCCAGCCCGACACGCTCACACTGTCCCATCAAGAACGAGAGGTCTGCATTCTCCGCCTGGTCCCTCCGGTCCCAAAGCGGATCTTCTTGGGAATCCCAGAAGAATTCGAGCCCCTGTCTTGCGGCGATTTCCGCTGCAACCTTCGAAAGTTTGATATCTTCCCAGCCCTGCGTCCGCTCCTCTTGCCGCGCCGACGATCTGACCGGGACCGAAACGGCTTTTATATCTGCTGTTGTCGGCGGTCCTTTCGACGTGATCTCGTCGATCTGGAAAGTACCGCAGGGGAGCCGTCGCGTTTCGCCGTCTTTAAACCAATTGAGCGTGCGAATCTCGGCGGTCAGCGTCGCGCCCTTGTCGGGAAACCATGGGTCGCGCCACAGGCCCTCTTTGTCCATGAGGGCGACCTGGAGGTCGTCGGACTTGCCATGCGAGTTGTCCGTGTAGGTCATGGAAGTGAGAAACGGGGCGATATCCCGAGAGATATCCACCCCGTCGTAGATCAGCGTGATTTCCGCTCTTCTGGCCAACGGCATCGATCATCACCTCTTCCATGGCGGCATATTCTCAACTCCAGGCAGTGCCACGTCCGGAATTTGGAGCACGACGTTTGCCGGGAAGATAACCGTTTGCAGGTGCTCTTGGTTTGCCGCAAGCAGGGTGCTCATCAGGTACTCTTTGCCGACGTTGGGGTACATTTTGTAGGCGATCATGTCCCACTGGTCGCCCTGGGAGGTCGTATAGTTCCTCATGATCCGAACGCCAGCCTCTCTTCCTGCATGCCGATCTCCATCAGCGCATCCATGACACCGCGCTTGATCCGCTCTTCGATGCCGTTTTCGGCATTGCCCTCAATCATGAAGCTAAAAGTATAGTTGTTCTCGGTTTTTGGGCCGCCCTGCGTTGGGCGACCACCGCCGAAATCGTCAAGCCCCATCATCCTGCCGGCAGCCATCCAGAGCGGGATACCCCGCGACGGGTTGTCGATGGGCAGGATGGCCTCGCGCCCAGCCTCAGCCACCATGCCGATGTGCGGCGTGGAGAAGATACCGCCGAGGGCGTGGCGGCGATACATTGCTCCTGCTTTTGCAACCTGAACCTCTTCCGGCACGGGAATTGTGGGGGCAATGCCGATGAAGTTTTTGAATTTTTGCCAGAGCCCCATGACGCTTTGAATCTTGTCCTCGATGAACTGGAACGCGCCGCCGAAGAAATCTTTAATGAGTTCAACGACGGAATCGACCCCGCCCTTCATCCACTCAAAACGCCCGACAACCCAGCCAGCAACCCTGCTGGCCCCGCTGCTGATACTGTCCCATGCGTTCGAAAAGGTCTCCGTGACGGTGGTGCAAATACCACTCAACAGCGCGGCGGCGGTATTCCACTTTTCAATAGTCCAGCCTGCTACAGCGGCGGCACCAGTTTTGATTCCATTCCACGTATCGGAAAAAAACTGAGCAATGGAGCCGCAGATTTCGGAGAGCCAGAGGTATGCTTTATTCCATACCTCGACGATCCAGTCCCCCGTTTCGGTGAACCATTGCATGATGCGTTTACAGCTGGAATTTACGAAGTTACGAAACCATTCACACTTATGGTATGCAAGCATGAATGCTCCAGCCACAGCTACCAGCGCTAAAACAAATAGAAGAATTGGGTTCGCTGCCGTCACAGCGTTGAAAATCTTTGTTGCAGCGGTAGCCAGTTTGGTATTCTTGATCATTTTGATCAGACTACCATCGGCGAGTACATAGGCAGCTCGCACCTTGTCAGTGGCAGCTTTTACCTCTAAGAACGGTAATTTCGCTGCGATCATCGCGAATTTCCCAGCTTTAATGGCTACATTGAGTGCCCCCAGCGCGCCGACAGATTTGACGATAGTATTTGTAAATGTGGGGTGTTTTTGTGCGAACTCAGAGGCTTTAGATGTAAATTTGGCAAGTCCTTCGACGCAGCTAGTGAACGTTGGCAACAATGCGTTGCCGATGTCGATGGTTAGAGATTCGACGGCGGATGAAAAACGCTTCATCGCTCCTTGTGCGGTATCGTTCATCCGTCTTGCCATTTCTGCTGATGCGCCGTTGAAGGCGTATACTTGTTCGGTGATGGAGGAAAGATCACCACTTTCGGCAGCGTTCATGATGGCGAGCATGCCGCTGGCCGCTTCAGTACCGAATATTTTGGCTAGGTTTGCCATTTTTTCGGCTCGGCCCATCCCCTTCATTCTTTCACTCAATGCCTTCATTAAATTAGGCATCGTCCGCAAATTGCCATTTGAATCCTTTGCTGCTACACCGAGATTTGCGAGTGCTTCCTCAGTTTGCTTCGGTTCCTTGCTCAGGCGTAAAAGAGATGCGCGAAGCGCGGTGCCGGCTTCCGAACCCTTGATGCCCGCATTAGCCATGACGCCGATCATCGCAGCAGTATCCTCAAAAGGGATACCAAGACCTTCAGCAATCGGGGCTACGTATTTCATTGAGTCGCCCAATGATGCGATGCTACTATTTGTTATCGCTGATGTCTTAGCTAAAACATCCGCTACGCGAGTCGATTGATCTGCATCCATATTAAACCCACGCAAAACACTCGACGCGATATCTGCCGCCTGTGCGAGGTCCATTCCTTCGGCGGCTGCCATATTGAGCATGCCGGGCATAGCGGCAAGTATCTGGTCAGTATTGAAACCGGCCCTTGCGAGCATCTCTTGGCTTTGCGCAGCCTGCGTTGCCGTGAACTGCGTATCGCGGCCGAGCAGTCGCGATTGTTCGGTCAACCTGCGCATGTCCTCTTCATTCGCATTGAGCACCGCGCCTGTTTTTGCCATTGCCTGTTGAAAATTGGCCGCAACCTTGATAGGTGCGCCGAGGGCGAGCGCGATACCGGCAGAACCGAGCAACTCGCCCTTCATGTTGCCCCAGGAAAGCTGCTTTCGCGCGTCTTGAACGGCCCCCTGGGATTGTTCCATGCGCGTTTTTGCCGCGGCGTACTTCTCGGACTGCGCGGCAAGGCGGGCTTGCTCTGCGGCGAGATTTTTTGTGTCGACGCCGGCCCCGGTCAGGGTTGTGCGAAGCTCCCCGATCTTTTTATTCTGCTTTTCGAAGGATTGTTCGAGGTTTTTGACGGTGGTGTTGGCGGCCTCGAACTGCTTCTGCATCTCCCTGGTCGGCTGTGCAGTCTTCGACATCTGTTCGGCAGCAGCCTGAGCAGCAGCGCGGGCACTCTCGAGGTTTTTCGAGGTCTGGGCAATGCCGCCCTTGAGGGACTCGAAGCTTTTAATGTTCGCTTGCGATTTCGAAAGCGTGGACATCCTCTTTTGCAATTCGCCCATTGTCGACGCTGCGTTGCTGAAAACGCTCTTATAACCGCCCGCGAGGCGGGCGTTGATATTGAAAGCTACTTCGTAGGTCTTACCCGCCACTCCGTATCACCTCCTCACAAAAAAACCGCCCCGAAGGGCGGCTACGTTATTGTCTGCTTCACAACCTCTGAGACTTTTTCAATGAACCCCGGTGGCAGTGTGGCTCCGTTCTGCTTCGCCAGTGTCGCCAGAGCTCGCGTGTTTTTGGCGAGTGCTTCAAGTTTTCGAGCTTCAGCGTGTCTTTCCCGAATCGCAAGCTTTCGTTCCGGAATAGACGTACGAGAAGGAGCGCTTTGCATTTCGTAATGGCCAGCATGCCGTAGAGATGGCAAAACTTCCATCGTTACCCAACGTTTGAATTTCTTTGCCTCCGGCAATTTACTCGAAAGTATAAGGCTGTAGAGGCCGGACTCACTGATAACGGTCATTTTCTGCTTTCCGCTGAGGGTGTCGCAAAACGCGACGCCCTTGTCTTCATCGTCTACATGCTTCTTGATGGCGTCTCTATGGTTTTGATAGCCGAGCACATCGCAAACGTCTTTTGCAACCCACCAAAATTGACCATCGATTTCGAGCATTCGCACGGTTTTTGATTCAAACTGAAATTCTCTGTGCGGAAATTTTTTTAACGTGGTGATCTGACGACAAGAAATCGTCGACTCGCTGGTGACCGCAATTTCTGGGCAATCCTTCAATTCATGGGCGCAATGCCTGATGACATCCTTCAACAAGATCTTTTCAGATGCTAAGAATTTGTCATAGTTTTGCTCAATGTACCGCATGACGGCAACGGTTTTAATAAGCTTATC
>DAIRUD010000091.1:0-7434 GCA_036803565.1 Synergistaceae bacterium
TCCTTCGTGCCTATCGCGGCATTTGCGTGCGCCTGCTCGGCATGTCCGACGTCAGAAGGTCTTCCTTCCACGTCCGCATAGGGCGGGCAAGGCCATTGCGCCGAGCAGCAGAATACCCCACGCGCCCGTGCCGCACCCGCCGCTGCCGCCGCCGTACTGCTCCTCGCCCGGATCGCCCGGGTCACCCGGTCCGCTTTTCGGGACCTCGACGGAGACGCCCTGGACGTTTTTCGTGATTTTTCTGGTGCCCGACACGTAGCTGAAGGATGTGACCTCCACCTTCTCCGCGCCGGAGGCGACGCTGCCGGTGACGGTCATCGGCACGCCCGCGGCAAGGGCCGTCGTGTCCGCTTCGCTGCGTCCGATCTCGAACGCCGCACCGGAGGCGCTGCCGCCGCTTACCGTGACGGTCGTTTGGAAACGTCCGTCGAAGGCCGTCTCCAACGCATTGGCTTTCGCCGCGTCGGCCGCTTCCACGCCGGAGGGGAAGGAGACGCGGAAGGCCGTCGTCGAGACCTGCGGCGTGCCGGAAACGTTGCTGGCGAAGTTCGTCGCCGCTTCGACGTACGGTTCGATCACGATCTCCCGGGTGATCTCGTGCGGGTTGCCGTCGGAGTCGTAGGCGACGAACGTCAGCTCGTAGACGCCCACCGTCTCCGGTGTTCCGGTGATCAGCAGTTCGTTGGTGGCCGGGTCGAAGGAAACGGAAAGCGTCCCGTTCTCCTGGATTTCCCGCAACCCCGGATTCTCCTCCGCGGATGCCATTTCGACGCGGTCGACCGCGACACTCTCGATTTCGAAGTCGACGATTTGCTTCACGTTGACGGATCCATCCTGCCCGACGCCGACGTCGATCTCCTCGCCGGGGGTGGAGGGATCTCCGGGACCTTCGGGATCACCCGGGTCTCCGGGTCCGCCGGGTCCGCCCGGTCCGCCGGGTCCGCCGGGACCACCCGGCCCGCCCGGATCACCCTGTTCGATTGCGAATGTCGCGTAGACGGCTTTTCTTGTTACGTCGAGCGAGGCCGCCGCACTGTCGGCCAGGATCGTCGTGCCGGTGATGACGACGTCGAAGCTGCCGTTGCCGAGTCCGGTGGGCAGCGTCTGGTCGGTGGAAATCGCCTTGACGCTATGCGTGCCCGCCGCCAGCGCGAGGGCTCTCGGAACGTCGATTCGCAGCACGGCTTTGCTGTCTCCGGCGATGCTGCTATCGAGCTCCTTCAGCGCGAGGATCGGTTTCACATCGTTCGACGTGCCGATGTTGTCGGCGGATGCCGTCATCCCCAACACCGCGTCGCCGGAGACGCTCAGCGTAACGTCCGGCACACTGCCGATCGCGGCGGGGAATGAAAGTGTGCCGTGCACAACGGCCTTCATCGTCGGCGCCGTCTTGATTGCCAGGCTGGCTCCCTGGCGTATGTCGAGCGACTTGATCTCGTTCGTGGAAGCGTCGAGTGTGAATTTCTTGTCACCGGACAGCACGAACGTATCGGCGGTTATCTTGCCGCCGAACGCACCGGCCGAAGTTGGTTGTAAAACGATTTTACCTGTGCCGTCGTCTTTCATCTTCAACGATCCGTCTCCGGCCAGACCGGTGATGGTGGCCGTTTCAGGCAGCGTAAGCTCGCCGGAAACGATGTCGAGTTCGGGTGTGCCGGTCAGTCTATCCGTTTTGCCGGTGACCGTCGTATTTGCGCCGATTTTCAACGTGCCGGAACCCTCCACGTCGGCGAGCTTGCCGCCGCTTTCGAGGTTGACCGTGGCCGTGTCGTCCTTGAATGCGAGGACGGTTTCCGGCGCACCGTCCAGTTTTGTAATACGCACGTCGCTGCTGGTTTCCAAGCGTGTTTTATCGTTGGCGATTTTCAGCGTATCGATCTCGGTGGAAGCATCAACGCGCAACACGGCCGGGTCAGACAAGCCCGCCGCGCCTAGTGTGATGTCGCGCGAACCTGCCTGTCCCAGCGCGCTCGCGTTTTTCAGCGTCAGGCTGCCTTCCGCAAGAAATGTTCCTCCAGCGTAGGTATTGCTTCCCGAGAGCACAAAATCACCGCTCAAAAGGCGTAGAAAACTTTTTGTGTCGTTGTGATCGGCGAGATTGACCAATGCGTTACTGAAAGTCAAAGTGTTCGAGTGACCCTCCAAGCCGATCCCGCCGGCCCAATCATTTTCGATGTAGGTGTCGTAAGCAGCTATCCCAGTTTGATCGGCACTGAAAACAGTATTGTCCCGCAATTTGCCCAATGACGGCAAAATGATCGGGCCTTCTAAAACGATATTTCCATCGGCGATGCCTTTGACGGTAAACATTCCCTTTGGGTCATGGGAAATTGTATAGACGTCGGGGCTGGAAAGGTCGATGATTGTCGTCGCATCGCCGATGTCCGGCGATATCTCGCCGCTCACCACGACATTGGCAGCCCACGCGTTTCCGGCAAACAGGCAAATCATCAGCAATACGAGCAGTTTACATCCAATCTTTTGTCTCTTCATCTTGCTTCACACCCTCTTTCTTTTCGAATTCTGCCGGTTCGGTATGCACCGGCCTCCATATGAACGCGCATTTGTCCTCGAGGCTCGAATCACCTCCGTCTCCGAGAAACGCCCACTTTTCTCGGGATACATACGTCCGCGCGGCGTGAGTTTGCGGCATACTCCATCTACCCGCAGGGTGGATACCCCGCGCATCCGCAACGCAGCCGCCGATTTTCGGGCACTTGTCGACAAAATCGTCTGCTCTTATAAAGATATCTCCGGCGGGTAAATTTTTCGTGTGCGTTTGGCTGTTCCCGGAATGTCACAAAATGCGGAATTGATTTTTATCAAAACGATGATTATGAAAATGAAGTTCATTGACGTTGTTTACATACGATTCCGTTTATTGAAGCGGCAATCGACGTGAGGGAAGAATGGATTGTTGCGGTATCCGGTTTTATGACGCGGGGACGGCGCGATGTGCGGTCCGCGGAATTACGGTTTTTGGGGAGAGCGGCGGTGTTGTCTGCGCTTGCGCACATGAAGACTATCGGGAAGAGTGGAAAAAGCGAGCGGCGACACGAAAGACCGCGTCCGTTCCGCGATTTTCGTGCGCCGCTCGCGCATGCGCGTTATCCGCGCGGATGTTCGTGTTCCGGCCGGGCTACCGTGCCCGCGCGATTTCGTCGCCCTTGTTGACCGTGCCGCCGCGCAGGACGCGGCAGAAGATGCCCTTCTTGGGCATGATGCAGTCGCCGGTCAGGTGGAAAACCTGGCACTTGGTGTGGCACTCCTTGCCGATCTGGCTGACCTCGAGCAGGCAATCGCCCACCGCGATGCGATCGCCGAGGGCCAGCGCGGAGAGGTCGAACCCCTCGGTCGTCAGGTTCTCGGCGAAGCTGCCGGGGTGCAGGTCGGGCAGCTTGGCGCGCATGGTCTCGATGTCCTCGGCGGCGATCAGGCTGACCTGGCGATGGGCGAAGCCGCCGTGGGCGTCGCCCTCCAGGCCGAACTCTTCAATCAGGCGCGCCGTGCCGACGTCCTCCTTGATCGTCCCCTTCGATTTCGACGTGCAGACGGCGATGACGGTCCCGGTTTCGGCCATGTCCGCTCAGTCCGCGACCCGGTTCGTCTCCGGGACGTATTCCTCTTCCTCGTGCTCGACATCGCAACAGGCGTTGCAGCAGGCGGAGCAGCCCGGCGCCGGTTCCTCGCCGTTCTTGCGGGCGCGGTAGTTCTCGACGGCGGCCTGCAGGGCCTCCTCGGCCAGCAGCGAGCAGTGCAGTTTCTCCGGGGGCAGGCCGCCCAGCTCCGAGGCGACGTCCTTGTTGGTGATCTTGAGCGCCTCGTCGATCGTCTTGCCCTTGACCATCTCGGTGGCCATGGAGCTCGTGGCGATGGCGGCGGCGCAGCCGAACGTCTCGAACTTGACGTCGCGGATGACCTCGTTCTCGTCCACGTCCAGATAAATCTTCATCACGTCGCCGCACTTGGCGTTGCCGACCTCGCCGACCCCGCTGGGGTCCTCCATGTTGCCGACGTTGCGCGGGTGCATGAAATAATCTATGACCTTTTCGTTGTACACGTTCGTCACTCCTCTCGATGATACGCGTTCGTGCCCGTTTTCGCCCTACCCTTTATAGGGAGACATCATGCGCAGCGTCTCCACGATGGGCGGGAATTTTTCCAGCACGTAGTCGATGTCCTCTTCGGTCGTGTCCTTGCCGAGCGTCATGCGCACCGATCCGTGCGCCGTGGCGTGGTCGAGCCCCATGGCCAGCAGGACGTGGCTGGGGTCGAGGCTGCCCGACGTACAGGCGCTGCCGCTGGAGACGCCGATGCCCGCGAAGTCCATGCGCAACAGGATGCCCTCGCCCTCGATGCGGCGGACGCAGACGCTGGCGTGGAAGGGCAGGCGGTCGGTGCGGCTGCCGGTGACGAAGGAATCGGGGATGCGCGCCACGACGCCGTCGAGCAGCTTGTCGCGCAGGCGCGAGACGCGCGCCGCCTCGCCGCCGGCGTGCAGGCGTCCGGCCAGGTCCGCCGCCGCGCCGAAGCCGACGATCTCCGGCACGTTCTCGGTGCCGGAACGGATGCCGTACTCCTGTCCGCCGCCGTGCACCAGCGGCACGAGGCGGATGCCCCGGCGGATGTAGAGCGCGCCGATGCCCTTGGGGCCGTACATCTTGTGCGCCGACATGGTCAGCATGTCGACCGGCAGCTTCGTCACGTCGATGGGGGTGTGCCCCGCCGTCTGGACGGCGTCGGTGTGGAAGAGGACGCCGCGCTCGCGGCAGATCGCGCCCAGCTCGGCGACGGGGTTGACGGTGCCGACCTCGTTGTTGCCGTGCAGAATGCTGACGAAGATCGTGTCGTCGCGCAGGGCCGCGCGCAGGGTATCCGGCCGGACGGTGCCCTCGGCGTCCACCGGCAGAAAGGTCACGTCGTAGCCCCGCTTCTCGAGCCACTTGAAGGTGTCGAGCACGGCGTGATGTTCCACGGCGGAGGTGACGATGTGTTTGCCGGAACCCTTGTGCGCCCACACCGCGCCCTTGATCGCCAGGTTGTCGGCGGCGCTGCCGCTGCCCGTGAAGACGACCTCGGCGGGTTTGGCGCCGATCAGGGCGGCGACCTTCTCCCGGCCCTCGTCCATGCCGCGTTTGGCCTCGCGGCCCCAGGCATGTATGCTGTTGGGGTTGCCCATCTTGTCGGTCCAGTAGGGTGCCATCGCCTCCACAACCTCGCGCGCCACCGGCGTCGTCGCGGAATGGTCGAGGTACACCCTGCGGATGTCGTTCGCTTCCACAAAAACCACCTCGTCTCTTGTTTCCGGCTGGCGGTCGTCGCACCGCCGCGTCCTTTTCGAAAATATTATAACGCAATTTGAAACGAATCGTCGCCGTATTTGCATAATTTCAGCCGCTTCGCCGCCGCTCCATGCGGCCTGTGCGGATTGCCGAACGTACGCTCGGTAAAAAACGCTCCCGCGCAAGCCGCCGCACAGGATAAGATCCTACTGTATCGTTCCGTGATTATTGTATGAAGTGTTGCTCCGCGAAAGGGGGGGCGTGGAATTTCATGGAGAATCGCTTTGATTTGGGTCTCAGGTCTCATTTATTGTACTTTTTGGGAACTTATATAGTATAATCGCTTCGAGAAACGGTGGCATGGCGGGTTTTTGCCCTTCGCGTTCCGCCGAAACGCCGAGTTATGGAGGATTCGAAATGATCGACCAAGTGGACGTCAGGCCGTTCCGCGCATCGGACGATACGGAGTTTTCAAGGATGAAATCCTCTACAGCCACAGATCGGGCGCCGGACGCGCCCCCCTTTTCGGAATTACTGAAAGCCAGCATGATGAAAGTCAACGACATACAGGTCGAATCCGACCGACTGACGCAGAAGCTCGCACTGGGCGAGGTCGAGGATATCTCCGAGGTGTCGATCGCCGTGGAGAAGGCGGAGCTGGCGCTGCGCCTGATGGTGCAAATACGGGACAAGCTCGTCGACGCGTACCAACAGGTCGCCCGCATGTCCGTCTGATCCGGGTGACGGTGGATGCCGGTCAAGGAAAAACTCACGGAGTCGGGAGAACGGTTTAAGAGCTTCTGGACCACGCTGCAGCCGTGGCAGAGGGGCTCGCTGGTGGCCGCCGTCGTGCTGGTGCTCGGCGGCGTGATGGCGCTCGCCTTCATCGCCGGACGCACGGCTTACGCGCCGGTCTTTACGGGTCTGGAGGCCTCCGATCAAGCGGCGGTGATTTCCTACCTGGAGGAGGAGAAGATCCCCTATCGCACCGATTCCTCCGCCAACGCCATTCTCGTGCCCGCGGGCACGGAGCATCGGGCGCGCATCGCGCTCGCCGCCAAGGGCATCCCCTCGGGCGGCGTCGTCGGCTTCGAGCGCTTCGACAATATGAAGGTCGGCGTCACCACGTTCCAGGAGAAGAACGTCGCCTACTATCGCGCGCTCGAGGGCGAACTCTCGCGCACCATTCGCGAGATGAGCCAGGTCGTCTCGGCGCGGGTCAGCGTCGTCGTGCCGGAGGCCAAGCTCTTCCTCAAGGAGCAGCAGCCGTCGACGGCGGCCGTATTGTTGAAGCTCAAGCCGGGCGCCACCTTCAGCACGGACCAGGCGCGTGCGATCGTCCACCTCGTCGCCAGCAGCGTCGAGGGCCTGCAGCCGGAGAACGTGACGCTCGTCGACGCCGACGGCAAGATCCCCTTCGACCAGATTCTCGACGACACCCTCGTCTTCGCCGGAGCGGGCAGCCCCAAGCTCAAATATCGGGAGATCGAGCGCGACCACGAACGCGAATTCGAGAAGAAGATCCGCGACACGCTGGGCGTGGCCCTCGGTCCCGGCAAGGTGCAGGCGGCCGTCCGCGTGGAGCTGGACTTCGACCAGGAGAACACGCGGGAGAAGATCTTCATGCCGCTGGAGGGCAAGTCGATCGGCCTGCCGTCCAGCACCCAGAACGTCGAGGAGAGCTACACCGGGCCCGGCGGCGTGCGCGGCGGCCCCGTCGGCACGACCCCCAACATCCCCGGATACCCGTGGAACCCCGGCGCCAACCAGGGCAACGCCGAGTACGAGCGCGCCGATACCATCACCAATTACGAGAACTCGACCTACGAATCGCAGCGCGTCAAGGCGCAGGGCGGCATCCGCAGGATCACCGCGACCGTGCTGATCGACGGGGAACTGCCCGAAGAGGGCCTGAAGCGCTGGGAGGGCGCGGTCGCCACCGCCATCGGCATGGACATGAGCCGCGGCGACAGCGTCTCGGTCCTCTCCTTCCCCTTCGACACATCGGCGGCGGACGCCTACGCGGCACGCTTGGCGGCGGAGCGGCGCAACCGCATGATTCTGGGGGGGATCTCCTTCCTGATCCTGCTGTTGGCGGTCGTCGCGGCGGTCGTCGCGTTGTGCGGCATCCTCGCCGTGCTGGGCCTCGTGA
>DAIRUD010000092.1:0-7377 GCA_036803565.1 Synergistaceae bacterium
CATCGTGGATTTTCCGCATGAAACATGCCGGCTCGTTATTGACGCGTACTGGAAAAATGAGTGGCCTGCGCACGAGGTATGTCCGGGATCTTGGCGGAATCGTGCGTGGAGACGCTGTACGAAACTGTTGCGCTGTACAGAACCTAGATACGCGATCTGCGATTTGTTCCCGTCTTGCCGTTGCATGGGCGGCGGTTGAATGGCACAATTGGCGGGAGACGGGAGGTGTTGCGATGCTGCATCTCTTTTCGGAGACGGCGCGGACGGTTATCGAGTTTTTGAGCATTTTGATCATCCTCGGGGGCGTGCTCGTCGCGTGCTATCGCATGGCGGTGCTGGGGTTGACGCGCTGGAACAAGGGGCGCTGCCCGGCGCACCTGCCGCATGTCGAGGGGGATTCCATGATCAAGCTGCGCCTCTCCTTCGAGCGCACGCTGATGTTGGGGCTTCAGTTTCTGATGGCGGCGGACATCGTCGGTACGATCACGGACCCGGACCTGCAGGGGGTTTTGGTGCTGGCCGTCATCGTCCTGCTGCGCATCGCGCTCAGCTTCACCCTGAGTCGGGAGGTGGCGGAGATCGATCGCCAGAAGAAGGAGAGCGATTCTCCCGTTTGTTCGAAGTAGTTCGCGCCGTTTCTCCTCTTCCGCATCGATTTCTCCTCGTAATCTATGAGAACGTACGCCGCAAACCCCTCCCGGTGTGCAATCAGCCTCTTTGTCGGTGTCGGCTGGCGATTGTTTCGGATGGATTCATCAGCAATCAAGATTGAAACGATCTGATAATCAAATTGATTGATCCTTGTGTGTAAGTTATTATTGTTCATACTTTATGGATTGAGTATCCCAAACGAATATGCAGGGAAACGGCATTACGAGGCAGTGTATTTCGGTGAGGCAGCAAAGCGCAGGAACGGGCTAGAGTTTAGGCAGGCAGGTAACGCGGATTTCTTCTTTCGAACGGGGTACTCAATCCATAAACCTTTCCGAGCCGTTGCGGTGTCGTGATCGACACGAACGGACTTCCATATTTTATTTGAATTGCTATAATCACGACGAACGCCTTTCATTTCGACGATACCTCTGTGGGGCAGCTTTTTTGTTGCAGCATGTCCCGTGTGGAAAAGAGGGATTCGAAGGATTGTCAGGGCGTATTGTTATGGTTGCGGCATATTCGAAAAGATTGGAGTTGTTCGTGACAATGTTGAAACGTATGTTTGCCGTTGCTGTGATTTCTTTGGCGTTGCTCTCCCTGGCCTTTTCGCCGGTTCTCGCGGCTGAGAAATGGCCGACGGGACCGATCACCATGATCGTTCCCTTCAAGGCTGGTGGCGGGTTGGACGTGGTGGGGCGATTGCTCGCGAAACATTGGGAGAAGGAATTGGGCGTGCCGATTCGGATCGAGAATAGAGGGGGAGCGAATGGGCAAATCGGCACGATGCATTATTTGACCTTGCCTGACGACGGCAGCTCGTTGTTGATGAATGCGCAACTATATTATTCATCGACGATCTTGACCCAAAATGCGCCGTATAAAATTGACGACATCGAACTGTTGAACTTTGTCGAGTTGGCTCCCAACTGCGTTGCGGTAGCCGCGAATGCTTCGTACAATACTTTTTCCGAATTGAACGATGCGATTCTGCAGAATCCTGGGAAAATAAAGTTCGCTGTTTCTCCCGGCAGTCCCGGAGCTATTGCGGTCGACTATTTGATCAATCGACTTGGTTGGAAAGTAAAAATTGTCAATTACGATGGCGGAACGGATATCGATACGGCTTTGCCGGGTGGGCATGTAGACGCAACCGTACTTGGAATACCGGGCACCGTCCAACGCCACAAGGTTTTAGCGGTATGGGCTGATGAACGTTTCCCGCCGGCTCCGGAAGTACCCACCTTACAGGAAGTGCTCGGAGGAGAGAAGTTGCCGTTTATCGCCACTTCCCGTTTTGTTGCGGTCCATGCTTCTGTGAAAGAAAAATATCCGGATCGTTATCGCATATTGCTGGAGACGTTGGAAAGGGCCTCGAAAAGTCCGGATTATCTAAAGGATATCGAAAGCGCGGGGCGAGCGGACGTGACGGTATGGATTGGGCCGGAAAAGAGCAATACGATGAATCACGAATTACACGAACTCGCGGAAAAATATAAGAGCTCCTTGATCGGTTCATAAAGTTCATACAACGGGATGGGGAGCCGTCTGATAAGCGGCTCCCCACGCAGGTAAACTTATGCGTTCTATTCGAAAATTGTTGATACCTACTTTGGTTATGTTATGGGCGACGTCGTATTTTTTTGAGGTGAGTCATAAGCCGCGAAACATACAAGTTTTGATTCGCCCTGTTTATTTTTTTATGCTCGTTACATATCTGGCTATTTGTTTTCCCTCCTTGCGTCGACATAAGCGAGCAAAGGACAATGCGGACGAACGGATACGTCCCAGCGTAGATAAAGAGACGAAAACGATATTGATCTCTATGCTCGTCACCGTCTGCTATATTTATCTCTTGCCTCGTCTCGGCTTTTTCGTCGCCACGGTTTTATTTCTAACCACATCCTTTCTTTCCCTTGGTGCGAAACACAAAATGGTCGCGATCATTTCGGCGGTTGTTTTTACCATGGCCGTTTATGCTGTCTTCCATCATTTCCTCGGTGTTCCGTTGCCGAAAGGCTTATTGGGATAGTTGGTGGTCGCATGAACGAATTTCTCTCCGGCTTCGTGCTTCTGATGCATTGGCACTATATTGGGTATATGTTCGTCGGAGTCTTTTTCGGCTTGGTTTTGGGTTTTCTGCCGGGGTTGCATGGTGGGGTGGGAATCGCTTTATTATTACCTCTTACATACGGTATGCCGCCTCTCTCTGCCCTGGTCCTGCTGCTGTCGATTTACACCGGAAGTCTATTTGGCGGGGCGGTGACCTCGATTCTTTTCAACACTCCCGGAACTGCGGCGAACCTGTCGACGACCTTCGACGGCTACCCGATGACATTGCGGGGAGAAGCCGGGCGTGCCATGGGGTTGGCGCTGATGGGTTCTTTCGCGGGCGGAATCGTCGGGTGTGTCTGTCTATTGGCGGCGGCGAAACCGATGGCTGCCATTGCGTTGCGCTTCGGCCCCGGGGAGATGTTTATGGTCGCTCTGTTTGGGTTGAGCGTCATCGGCGGTTTGTCCAACGATGTGGTCAAAAGCCTTTTCTGCGGGGCCTTCGGGCTGTTGCTGGGTACCGTCGGTACGAGTGCTTCTGGCGTAATGCGCGGGACGTTCGGTAGCGTCTACCTTTTCGACGGAATTCCCCTGACTGCTTCGATGATTGGCCTCATGGCGCTACCGGAGATTTATTTCCAAATCGCGAGGATTGTCAAGTTTGAACGGATCACGTTGCGGGATGATACGGTTCTCCAGTTGTTTAAGGGAATGTTGGAGGCGTTTCGCTATCCCTTCCACCTCCTGTTTTGCTCTTTGTTGGGCGTCGTCGTCGGCATTATGCCCGCTGCCGGTGCGCAGATCGCCACCATGCTCTCCTATAATCAGGCGAAGCAATTCTCCCGGCACAGGGATCTGTACGGAACGGGTTATGCGCCGGGGATCATTGCCGCCGAAACGGCGGACAACGCTTCGGAAGGCGGGGCGTTGACGACAATGTTCGTCTTGGGCATTCCCGGCGGAGGGGCGACGGCGCTGATCCTCGGCGCATTGGTCCTGCAGGGGTGGACGCCCGGTCCGAGATTGTTCGCGGAGCAGAGCCAAATTATCTATGCGTCGATTTCCTCTCTGTTCTTGCAGCAATTCGTCATGCTGATCCTCGGCGTCGTGCTCTGTCTCATGGCAACACAGATCATACGCTTGCCCTTTGTTTACCTGATGCCCTGCATCGTTGTATTTACGGTGTTGGGTGCTTATTCCGGACGCTATCAGTTTTTTGATTCCTATACGCTGGTTGCCTTTGCGTTTATTGGATGGCTGATGAAAAAAAACGAGTATCCCGTCGTCTCGCTTGTGCTGGGAATCATTTTGGGGCCGATCGCGGATGTCGAATTGATGCGCGTTTATCAGGCTTTCGACAGTTTTTGGGAAATATTTCTCAGTCCCATCGTGCAGGTGCTCGTCGTTATCTGCATGGTTGTTGTCGCATATCCCGTTGTGTTTGGAAGGTTACGCAGGTAGACGAACATATCGTTAATCGTGCTCCGGGCTTAGCGAGTGCAACGTTTCGTTTTTGTCGAGTATTTCTATGCACAGCTCGATAAACTTGGCCGCCATTTCGGAGAGCGGTTTTTCGATGTGGTGTATGCAGGAAATAACGCGTATTAGCTCGACGCCCTTGATCGGAACGCTGACGAGATGCCCGGTGGTCAGTTCATTTTGCACTACATGCTGCGGTAAAATTGTGACGCCTAAGTTGCTTGCCACGGATGCTTTGATCACATCCAGGGAGTCGATGGTCAGGTTGTTTTTGAATTTCATTTTGTATTTTGTCATTTTGCTTTCAAGGTATTGTCTATATTCAAGACCTTTTTTCGTAAAAAGAAACGTTTCTCCGCGCAAATCTCCGGCATGTAGGCAACAATGCTGCGAAAGAGGGTTATTGGGAGAACAAACGAATTGCAAATGGGAGACGTAGGAAAAATCCGTGCAAATCTCGGGAGATCGTATCGGTCTGGAAGTCCCCAGAATGCCAAACTCGTACTCTTTTTTTCGGACCTTCGTCAAAACCTCGTCGGAGTATTTTCGTACGATGTGTATTTCCATATTTCCATATTTTTTAAAAAGTTGCGGCAGTATGATTGGCAGGAAATGCACGTTGAAATACGATCCCGCGCAAACGGTAAGATCTGCTTCATCCCTGATCGGGGTATTCAAGAACGATTGCTTTATTTCCTCGTATTTTTGCACGGTCTCCTTGGCGAACTTCAGGAAGACTTCTCCATGGCGGTTCAGGACGACCTTGCGGCCGACGCGGTCGAACAGGGGGACGCCGATTTCGTCCTCCATCGATTTCAGCTTGTTGCTCGCGGTCGACTGCGAGATGTAGAGGTTCTCCGCCGCCTGCGAGATGTTTCCGGTGTTGGCTATTTCGAGAAAAATCTTGAACCTTTCCAGCATAACTTTCTCCCCGTTCGCTTGTGCGCGAGTTCATGCCCGTGCAAGGTGCAGAGAGGCAAATCGGTATTGTCGCATCTATGTATATTTTAGCCCTGCGCAGCCGTTCGTAAACGCTATTTCGGGCAATTAACAGGGATTGGAGCAAGCGGCGTGTGATGTGCAAATTCGTTGATTAGTAAATGTAATAATTTTATTACTTTAAACAATTAATTATGTAGTGGGGTGATTTCATGTTCACGAAGTTCCTCGTGTGCGGAGCCGCACCAAGACGATCGGCGTCTGGGAGATGCGCCCGTTGTGATCCCGCCGGGCATCGGCGGGGCGTGCGGTAGAGGGCGATGCGGCGCGGCGCTTCGGAGGCAAGAGCGTTGCCGGATCCTCCGTCACGAAGTAAGATTGGTCAATGCGGCCGGTTTCGGCGCGGGCGGGAATGGCGTCTGCGAGGCGTCGAAAGTGTGCGCCTTGTTCGATCCCCGGGAAAAGCGCCAAGGGCGGGAGGGTGTTATTTTCTCGCCGCGCGTCATGGCGGCGGGGCGGATCGAAGTCGGGAGCGGTTTTGTGCAATGCCGGGGATCCCTCGTCGGCGGTTGGTCCGTGGTGCGCGAGGTGCCGGATTGGCGGATTGTCTTTGGGCGCGGAAAGCACGGTGGGCATGAGCCTTGCGGAGTCGGCGCGATTTTAGAGGAGGAACGGTTGTGAAAAAATATCTTCTCGCATTTCTTCTTGTTTGGTGTTGCGTTGTCCCTGCCTTGGCGGCAGCGGCGCGGCCGCCGTCGGAGATTCTGGCGGTGGCGTGGGGGGACTCGCAGGCGGTGTGCCGCGAGCGCCTGAAGGCGTACGGCATGCGCAAGGCCGTGCTCGAGGACGTCTGGGCGTGGCGGGGGGAGGCGTTGCCGTTCGCGCAGGAGGTGCTGCACTGCGAGGCGCGCCTCTTCGGCGAGGACGTGTCGCTGCACCTGTCGTTTTTCGACGACCGGCTCTACGCGGTGCGGATCGACGGCATCGCGCGGGAGCACGCCGGGGAGGTGCGGCGGAGTTTGGAGGCCGCCTACGGGAGGACCACGATGCGCAGCGGCGGCGGCGCGGTGGCGATGTTGTATTGGCGGGCTGGGGCGACGGACGTGACGTTTACCCGCGTCGACGGCAGGCCCGACCTGGAGCTGCTGCTGGAGGACGGCGAGGGGGCGGAGGCGGTGCGTCGGGCCGTGCGTCCGCTTGTCGAAGGGGCGGGGGTTTCCGGGGACGAGCGTTAGAGCGTTTTATCTCGCGGAGCCCCGCTCCTGACGAAAACGCCACGCCAGGAGGAGCATCCCCGAGGTCCCTCGTTTTATTCCAACGATAATTCCAATCGCTCATGATGATCGGCCACGTGGTAGCACTCCCCCAGTCGGCTTTGCCGACAGCCCCCTCTCGAGGGGGCCGGGGCTTGGCACGACGGAACGCCTCGCCTCCTTCAGGAAGGAACGCCGCCAGGGGTGACTGAGGGAGACCTGCCCCGCTTTAAATAATTGATTTGATCCGGAAATGGAATTATTTTGTTTTTAATTCATGATACCCGTAATAATTTTCATGACACGCGTAATAGCAGTATTTTTTTCTGTTTATTACAGGCTATTTGAATTAGAAATAGAATTACAGGGTAATATCGCGACGCGGTCTGTTTCGAGCGTCGCGGCGTGCTGTCGGGGCGGGCGCTATACCAGCGAGGCGTCTCTCCATCCGCCGCCGCGATAGCGCGCGAGGACGACGGCGCAGCCGGCGAGGACGGCGATCGGATAGGCGAGGTAGATGCTGCGGTAGCCGATGGGCGTCCGGGCCATGGCGTAGGCGGCCGCGATGTGGACGCCGAGGTTGAGGGCCATGCCCAGCGCCGGGGTGCGGACGTCGCCCGCTCCCTGCAGGAAGCCGGAGGTGATGCCCGCGACGCCGACGACGCACATGGAGGCCATGAGGACGAGGAGCTGTTCGCGCGCTCGCGAGAAGGCCTCGCCCGCGATGTTGAACATGCCGAGCAGGGGGTCGGCGGCCAGGGCGACGGCCAGCGAGATGAAGACGATGAGCGCCGTGCCCATGCGCAGGGTCGTGCGGTAGCCCGCGCGGGCGCGGCCGAGGTTCTTCGCCCCGACGTTCTGCCCGACGAACGCGGCCAGCGCGCCGGAAAACATTATGGATATGGCATAGACGTACATGTAGGACGAGCCGAGCGTTCCCATGCCGGCCGGGCTCAGATGAAGATCGTTCATCACGTCCTTCGCCACCGCGGTCATGACGACA
>DAIRUD010000093.1:0-7322 GCA_036803565.1 Synergistaceae bacterium
TGGGGGAGACGCACCACGATGGCCGGTAATGATCTCTGTCGCGATTTAGAAGTAGAATAACGCGCGGAAGGCATGGCCTTGCGATGCATTTCTTTGAGGTCGCGAGGCAATGCGTGTGCGGCACCGGGGCAAACCGATGCGGCGAGCGTTACCGCAGAGGAGAATTGCGCCGGGGACCGCATTTTGTCGCAATCCCGATTTGATATGAGGACACGTTGATTTTTCCGATTGTGAGGATTGATGCCGATATGCCGGAACTTTTTGGCGGAAGGATCCGCGATGTGAAATTCGACGACAACGGCTTGGTGCCGGTCGTGGTACAGGACAGCGATACGGCGGAGGTGCTGATGGTCGCCTGGGCCAACGAGGAGGCGCTGCGCCTGACGGAGGAGACGGGCGAACTGGTTCTCTGGAGTCGTTCCCGCCGGGAGATCTGGCACAAGGGCCTGACGAGCGGAAACCGGATGAAGATCCGGGAAATCCGGCTCGACTGCGACGGCGATACCCTGCTGGCCCTCGTCGAGCCCCTCGGCCCCGCTTGCCACACCGGTGCGCGGACCTGTTTCCACCGAACGCTGTGCGCAACGGGTGGGCCGTCCGACGCCGGAACCTTTCTCGGCCGCCTCTTCGCCTACCTGGAGTGCCGCGCGGGGGATGCGCCGTCGGAGAGCTACACCGCGCGGTTGTTGGCGGAAGGCCTTTCCCGCGTCGCCCAGAAGATCGGCGAGGAAGGCGTGGAGACGGCGCTTGCGCTCGCAACGGGAGACCGCGACGGTTTCCGCTACGAGGCGGCGGATCTGCTCTATCATCTGCAGGTGGGCTGTATTGCCGCCGGGGTACCGTTCGCGGACGTTCTGGAGGAATTGCAGTCCAGGCACAAACCGCAATGATGCGATTGGCGAGGGGCTGCCGTTCCCGCTTGCGCTAAACGGCGCACGGGGAACCGGTCTCACGCGGCGGGGCTATCGCGGCGCGCGAGGGCCTGGAAGATGTCGAAGAGGTCCGGAAGCGCTTTTTTCAGCGATACCGGCGTGCGTAGCGTGGTATTGTAGAAACAGTGTCGCGTTTCTCCCGCCACGCGCAGGGTTCCCCCGTTCTCGTCCGCGATCTTGTAGGAGATGGTCATGCGCGTCGCCGAAAAGGATGGAATCTCCGTGGCGATCCGCACCGTTTCGCCGAAGCGGGCCATCGATTTGTAATCGCACTGAACCCCGATCACGGCGAAATGAACGTCCGCTGCGGCGGCGCGATCATAACCGTAGCCGATCTGCTCCATCAGGTCGACGCGTGCTTCCTCGAACCAACGGACGTAGTTCGCGTGGTGGACGACGCCCATCTGATCCGTTTCGTAAAATTGGACTTTCCTGATGTAGGGAAGAATGTTCAAGTCCGTTTGCCTCCTTGCCGATCTGCGGCCGCCCGCCTATGCTTTGGCGGCCACCAGGCCCTCCGCCGGTCCCGGCGTCGTCGACCGCTGCTGCACGATCTTGGAGCCCGGCGGGACGTCGTTCGTGATCCAGACGTTGCCGCCGATCAGGGAGCCCGCGCCGATCGTGATCCTCCCCAGAATGGTCGTGCCCGCGTAGACCGTCACGCTGTCCTCCAGAATCGGGTGGCGCGGCAGTCCTTTGATCGGATTTCCGTCGGCGTCCTTGGGGAAGGAGAGCGCTCCCAGCGTCACGCCCTGATAGATGCGGCATTTCTTGCCGATGATGCAGGTCTCCCCGATGACGACGCCGGTGCCGTGATCGATGAAAAACTCCTCGCCGATCGACGCGCCCGGATGGATGTCGATGCCGGTGCGGGAATGTCCCATCTCGCTGACGATGCGGGGGATGACGGGGACCGCGAGGCGGTACAGTTCGTGCGCCACGCGGTGGTTCGTCATGATGTGCAGGGAGGGATAGCAGAAAATCGTCTCGGCCTTGCTCTTGGCGGCTGGGTCGCCCTCATAGGCGGCGAGCACGTCGCTGTCCAAGAGGTCGCGGATCTGCGGGAGGCGTTTCATGAAATCGTTCGCCATGTCGAGCGCGATCTCGCCGCACCGTTTGCACACGTCCGTGTCGTCGTTGCATGAAAAACAGATGCCGAGCCGAATCTGCTCCGCGAGGATGTGAAAGATCCTGTCCAGGTTGGACGCGAGTTGGTGCCTTCGCGAAAGGCTGCTCAGGCCGCTCGCGCCGAAAAAACCCGGGAAGAACGCCGCCCGCAGCAACAGCATCAGGTTCTCGAGTTCGACCAGGGAGGGCATCTCCGTGGTGTGGTGGGGAATGTTGCGCGGCGGTTTCGCCGGATCGGGGCGCAGAAACCGGTCGACGATGGCGTCGATGTCGGGGTAGGCCCCCTTTTGGCGGTTGATCATCTCCAGCGTGTTTTCCAAACCCATCAGGCCTCCTTCGCGAAAAGCGCAGTGGAGAGGTAACGCTCGGCCGTGTCGCAGGCGATGCAGACGATGGTTTTCCCGGCGTTGCCGGGTTCCTCCGCAAGGCGCAGCGCCGCGCAGGCGGCGGCGCCCGAGGAGATGCCGCAATAGATTCCCTCTCCGATCAAGCGGCGCGCCGTGTCGATTGCCTCGTCGCCGGAGACCTGCATGATCCGGTCCACGAGAGCAAGGTCCAGAAGCTGCGGGACGAACCCGGCGCCGATGCCCTGGATCTTGTGCGGCCCGGGTCGGCCGCCGGAGAGGACGGGAGATTCCGCCGGTTCGACCGCAACGGCCTGAAGTCCCGGCTTGTACTCCTTCAGCCTTCTGGCGGTGCCCGTGAGCGTACCGCCGGTACCGACGGCGGAGACGAGGATGTCCACGTTTCCCTCCGTATCCCGCCAGATCTCTTCCCCCGTCGTAAGATAGTGCGCCTCGGCGTTGGCGGGGTTCTCGAACTGCCGCATCGAAACGGCCCCCGGGGTTTGGGAGAGAATCCGCTCCGCCTCCTCGATCGCGCCGCGCATGCCGTCCGCCGCCGGGGTGAGCACGAGTTCCGCGCCCAGGCCGCGCAGAAGCGCCTTGCGCTCGTCGCTCATGCTCTCGGGCATGGTCAGGATCAGGCGATAGCCCTTGGCCGCCGCCACGAGCGCCAATCCGATCCCGGTGTTTCCGCTCGTCGGTTCGACGATCGTGCCGCCGTCCGCGAGTTGCCCCGCTTCCTCCGTGCGCCGGATCATGTTGCGGGCGGCGCGGTCCTTCACCGATGACGCCGGGTTGAAGTACTCCAGCTTGACGACGACGTCCGCCCCGCCTTTATTGATACGGCGGCCGAGGCGGAGCATCGGGGTGCCGCCGATGAGATCCGTGATTGCGGATGCAGTCTTCAACGCCATCGCCCCCTTTTCTAATAAAGGTACTCGTACGTCATCGTCTGCCATTCGATGCGGAATGCGTCCCGGCACTTTCTCCAATCGCCGTTCAGGTAATTGTTGGTGACGTCGACGTATTTGCCCGCGGGGATTTCCCGCAGGCCGAAAATCGTATATCCGACGGAGTTGCCGTTCTTGTCGTAGAACAGGAGCTTGAGCGAAACCTCCACGTCGTCGTGCGAGGCGTTGTGCAGGCGAACCTGTACGCCGCCCCTCTGGACCGCGAGCCCTTCGTATCCCATTTCGGTTCCGTAGATTTTTCCCTGCTGCTCCCACGCGCCCGCATATGTTGCAAGGCACAGGAAGAGCGCTGTGACGACCGATGCGATCCATCCCTTTTTCGACATGAGCGATGCAACCCTTCCTTTCCGAGTGAACTCCGCGACGGCAGAGGCGTGGGATTTCCGGTCCCCTGCGCATCCGCTGCATTATACAACAAACGGGGGGAGCGCGCGTACGCCGTTCGGGGGAGGTGTGCCTCGCCGGCGCGTCCGGCATGTCGCCGATATCCCGACAGGCGAAGGTGGGGCGTGATTGTCGCCGCGATGAGGCGCGCAAAAAACATAAGGCTCCTGCCCTGAGCGACGGGAACGCTGGGCGGAGCCTTACCAGTTCTTTGCGGGGGGATGCCTTGATCGTGCTGACTCCCTGCCGCGGTATTACCTCATGCTGCCTATATTATACATAATGCGCGCCGTCTGCGAAAAATGACGCGGGATTCGGCAAACCGATGAATTTTTACCGGGAGGCTCTATACTGTCTATGGACAGAAAGCGGCGTTCTGCGAAAATCCCGCGTAATTTTGAGGGTGGTATTTGCATTATGCTTGATACAGGCCTTGAAACGGATTACCGAAAGGACTGCGGCATGCAAGAGGATTTGCTGATGATGAAGATAGCGGGAGGGGACCAGCGCTCTTTCGACGTACTCTACGACCTGTGGTGTCGAAGGATTATGGCCTATGCCTATCGTTCGTTGCGCGACGTGCAGGAGGCGGAGGATGTGGTGCAGGAGACTTTTCTGCAGGTATATCGGGCCGCCCCTTCCTATCGTTGCGAGGGGAAGTTCGGGGCGTTCGTCCTGCGGATCGCGGGCAATTTGGTGCGCATGCGGTTTCGGGGAGCGCCGAAACCGGACTCCCTGTCCGATATTCTGGACGACGAGGAGGCGCATCCGGAGAGTCTGCGGCATTCGCCGGAGGAGGGGATGCTTCATGAAATCGATATGGAGGCGCTCCTGCGACGCTTGCCGGAGCGGCAGCGGGAGGCGCTGATCCTCGTCGCGAGCGGGGCGACGTACTCCGAGGGCGCATCCGCGATGGGCGTTACGGCGGACGCTTTTGCGCAACTGGTTCTACGGGCACGGAGATTGTTGAATAAAATGAAAAGTGCGAGGACGCGTGATTGATTTTGAGAGAACCGTTGGAAATCCAAGCGACAAAACATGAAGATCGGGAAGCGGCCTGCGCGGAAATCGAGCTTCTGATTAGCAAGGCGTGCGACGGAGAGTGTTCGCGGAGCGAACTGGCCCGTCTCTCCGCGCATCTCGAGCGTTGCGGAGATTGTCGGAAGACGATGGAGGCGTATCGCGAGATCGCCGTCATGTTGCGGGCGGGGACTGCCGCGATGCCCTGCCCCCCGGCTCCGTCGGTCGGGGAAAGCCGTTTCGGACGGCGCCCGATCACCCTCGAGCGGCGCATTTCTTCATGGGCCAAATGGGGCGGCGTCGCCGCCTGCCTGCTGCTCTTCCTCGCGGGGCATATGGTCGGTTTTCATCGTGCGGCACGGCGAGAAGGCGTCACTCCGCCCCTCTCCCCGGTTGCGGTCGCCACGCCCTCCATGTGGATGGCCAACCGGGAGCCGGGCCCCGCTACGTTGGCGAATATCGAATCCGAGCAGCCGTTTACGGACAGCATCGTACGTTATCGTGCGGCCATCGGAGAGGAGTTGCGCCGCGGCGAGGTGGATTGGATGAAGGTCCGTTCTCTGGTCGAGGCGATGGGGGAGCTGCGCACGGATTTGGAACTCCTGACCATTCACATGGCCTATCTCGACATCCGTACCGGTAGTTCGCCGTACGAAGTCGCCGCGCACTGGGAGGCGCTCGCCGGGGGCGCGGAGAGGGCGGTGTATCGTCCATGAAGCGTTTTGTCAGACGGATGTTGCCGTCGCTCTTGATTTTGCTGTCCCTCGTCCTCGCGGCTCCGGCCGTTGCTTCGGACTTGGAGGGCGCGATCATGCAGGGGATGACGGAGGCGATGCTGGATCGCGGATTGCGAGCCGGCGCCGCGCGGAAGATTTCCCATGAATTTCTTTTCATGGGGACGATGTTGGTGCGGAACACGACAAAGCCGTTCAGTGTGGAGGAGGAGGAGCTTCACCTGCAACAGGCCGTGCTTGCGGGAAAGGCGATGGGAGATGCCTTGAGCAGCGCCTACCTCTCCTACGGTGACCGGAAGTTGCAGGAGACGGCCTCGTTGATGATGCGCAGCGTACGGGCCGGCGCGAGTCCACAGCTTGTCGCCGCGACGTTTTCGGCTCTCGCGGAGAAGGGGTACGCGTACGACGCCGCGGTCTCCATCTTGCATGAGACCGCCGAGGTGGTACGCTCGCTGCAACTCTCCGACGGCGGTCTCGTCGTCTACGAACGGATTCGCGAGAACGCGCTGGCGGAAGCTTCCATCGGCAGCCTGAGCAATGAGGTCCGGGCGGCGGTGCGGGAGATCCAGGCGGAGCGCGAACGGTTGTTGGCGAAGAGCGAGGCGGAGCGAAGGCTGCGGGAAATGCGGGGTGGAAACGAGGACGGCCGGGCTCGCGGCGGTTCCTCCGCGGGAGCCGGAAGCGGCGGTTCGGCCTCTGCGGCCGGGGGCAACGACAATTCCTCCGCCGGTGATAGCGGCAACGATGCGGGCGGAGCGTCCGGCGGCAACGATTCCGGTGGCGACGCGTCCGGTGGCGGTTCCGGCGGCAACGATGCGGGCGGAGCGTCCGGCGGCAATGATTCCGGTGGCGGTACGTCCGGTGGGGATTCCGGCGGCAACGATTCGGGTGGAGCATCCGGCGGCAATGATTCCGGTGGCGACGCGTCCGGTGGGGATTCCGGCGGCAACGATTCGGGTGGAGCATCCGGCGGCAATGATTCCGGTGGCGGTACGTCCGATGGCGGTTCCGGCGGCAACGATTCCGGCGATGGTGCCTCCGACGGGGGAGGCAACAAGCAGTAGCATCGGGGCGGTAACGTGCCGATGCCGCAGGAGTGGAAGCGCATAGGGAAATCCCTGCGGGAAGCAAAATGGCATGAAATCCGGAAGTAACACTCTTTGCGAGGCCTTTCGAGGCAGAAGAGCCTTCGGGAGTTTGATAATCAAGAACATCGATCGAAGGAGCCGTTCGTCGGTTCCTTCGATTTTTTTCGCGGAGGTTCCTGCCCGCGAAGCCATGATGCTCCTTGTGCGTTCCATCGGGAGGAAACCCGTCATCCCGGTCCTTGGCCGATTCGGCGATTGCGCGCAGACCGGCGCTTTATCGAAGGATATGCCTGTCGCCGAAGCGAATATTTTTCCTCTCCGGGAGCGAGGTTTTTATTTTGGCGATATTGTAGCAAAATTAAGGCAATGTCTGGCGTTCAGCGCTTGACATATCAAACGTTTTCAATTATCGTGCAATTGTCGGCAGGCGCCGCCGACGATAACAACTTGTTGGGAGGCAACACGCTTGAAAAGCAACGGAACGGTAAAATGGTTCAACGCAACCAAGGGCTACGGTTTCATTACGACGGATGAGGGCAGCGATGTTTTCGTCCACTTCAGCGCCATCCAGGGCGAGGGCTTCAAGACCCTCGATGAGGGGCAGAAGGTCTCCTTCGAGATCACCCAGGGCACCAAGGGGCCCCAGGCTTCGGACGTCGTCAAAATCTAAGTCGGCAGAACGGTATTATTTTTGATATAAAACCGTCAGGATATCCTGTAT
>DAIRUD010000094.1:0-7310 GCA_036803565.1 Synergistaceae bacterium
GGGAGGAGGAGATTTTTATACCCGGTCAAAAGGAGCCGATCGTGCTCGACCGCCACGATCCCGGCCTGCGTCTTCTGCAGCGGGTGCGGGACGAGTCCCACCGCTTCGCGATCACATCTCACAGAAAGAAGCGGGACAAAAAATTCACGAAGAGCGCGCTGGAGAACGTTCCGGGGTTGGGGAAACAACGCGTATCCCAGCTTCTCACGCGTTACGGCAGCGTCCGTGCGATCGCCGCGTTGGAGCCGGAGGAATTGGCCTCCACGCCGGGGGTCGGTCCGGTTTTGGCGGAGCGGATCGTGCGCTCGTTGCATGAGGAAGAACACGGTATGGAGGAAGAAATCGCTTGACATCGTTATCCGAACAGCAAAAAAGGGAACATTATATGCGCATGGCCATCAGCCTTGCCATGCGGGGGACCGGTTCCGTCAGTCCCAATCCGCGCGTCGGCTGCGTCATCGTCGACGAACGCGGGGAAAAAGAGCGCGTCGTCGGGCTCGGTTGGCACAAGCGCTACGGCGGGCCGCACGCGGAGGCCGAGGCGCTGAAAAAGGCGGGGGAGGCCGCCCGGGGATGCACCGCCTACGTCAATCTGGAACCCTGCTGTCATACCGGAAAGACGCCTCCCTGCACGGATGCCTTGATCCGGGCGGGGGTTGCGCGCGTCGTCGCGGGTATGCGCGACCCGAACCCGCGCGTCGCCGGCGGCGGAATGGAGGCGTTGGAGGCGGCGGGGATCGAGGTGGTGCACGGTGTGTTGGAGGAGGAGTGTCGCTGGTTGAACCGCGGCTTCATCCGCCGCATGACGCTCGCCCGCCCCTGGGTCACGATCAAGGCCGCGCTCTCCCTGGACGGATGCATGGCCCTGGAGAGCGGGGAGAGCAAATGGATCAGCGGCGCGCTTTCGCGGCAACATGCGCACATGCTGCGCGCGGAGAACGACGCCGTCATGGTGGGGGCCGGGACTGTCGCCGAGGACGATCCCATGCTTACGGTGCGCGACGTGGAGGGGCGTTCGCCGATGAAGGTCGTGCTCGACAGGGAATTGCGGACGCCTCCCGGTGCGAAGATCCTGCATGAGGGAAGCTGCGTCTTTTTCACCGGCCCGAACCCCGACCCGCGGAAGGCGGAGGAATTGACGTCCCTCGGCGCGAAGGTCGTCTCGTTGCCGGAAGAACCGGACAACCGCCTCCCGCTGCCGGCGATCCTCGGCGAACTGGCGAACTTCGGCGTCAACCGCCTGATGGTGGAGGCCGGGCCGCGCCTCGTCAGTTCCCTGATCGATGCGGAGCTGGTGGACGAATTCTCCCTTTTCGTGGCTCCGAAACTCCTCGGCCGGGGGTTGCAGATGACACGGGAGCTCTCCTTCGCGCATATGCAGGACGCCATCTCCATGAAACAGGTAAAAATACGGCAATTGGGCGACGATATCTGGTACGAGGGGGTTCCATCTTGTTCACCGGCCTTGTAGAATGTGTTGGGACCGTTCGCTCCATCGCTCCCGGGGACGACGGCGTGTCTCGGATCGGCATCCGCGCACCCGTCATTGCCCCAGGGCTGCGGCGGGGAGAGTCGGTGTCCGTGTCGGGTGCGTGTTTGACCGTCGTGGAGCCGGGCGGGGAAGTGTTTTACGCGCAGATGATGCGCGAAACCCTGCTCGCGACGCGGTTGGGCCGCCTGAAGCCGGGGGACGGTGTCAATCTGGAGCGGGCGCTGCGCCTGGGGGACAGGCTGGACGGTCATTTGGTGCTGGGGCACGTCGACGGGGTGGGGGCGGTATCGCGCGTCGAGAATCAGGGAAGCGCTGCCAAGGTGTGGTTTTCCATCCCCCCGGAAATCGCCTGGGGCGTGGCACCCAAGGGGTCGATCGCGATCGACGGCGTCAGCCTCACGGTGATCGACGCGCAGGCGGAATGCTTTTCGGTCGGGTTGATACCGACGACGCTGGGGGATACGACGATCGGTTCGCTGGAACAGGGCGACGCGGTCAATCTGGAGATCGATGTCATGGCCCGGTACGCCGCCAGGCTGCTGGGGCGGGATTGGGATGCGACGCGGCGCGAATCCCTGTCATGGGAGAAGCTGCGAGAATACGGATGGGCATAGGGGGTTGCGAATTGCCTGAAGCGGAGAAGGGCGACCTGCGTTTGCACCGGATCGAAGAGGCGGTCGAGGAGATCGCCGCGGGGCGGATTGTCATCGTCGTCGACGACGCCAATCGCGAAAACGAGGGCGACATGATCGTCGCCGCGGAGTATTGCACCGCGGAGCATATGAATTTCTTCATCAAGTACGCGAGGGGGCTCGTGTGCGCCCCGCTGGAGCCGGATATCGCCGAGCGCCTGCAGCTCGATTTGATGGTCGAGAAGAACACGGATCTGCACGGCACGGCGTTCACCGTCTCGGTCGACGCGCACGAAGGGACGACGACCGGCATTTCCGCGGCGGAGCGGGCCGTTACCGTCCGCAAGCTCGCCGATCCGGCCTCGCGTCCGGCGGATTTTCGGCGGCCCGGCCATATTTTCCCGCTGATCGCGCGCCCGGGCGGGGTGTTGAAGCGCGCGGGGCACACGGAAGCCGCGGTGGACCTGATGCGGCTCGCAGGGTTGCGGGGCGCGGGAGCCATTTGCGAGATCCTCAACGACGACGGCTCGATGGCGCGCCTGCCGCAGCTCGTCGCCTTTGCGCATGCGCACGGCCTAAAGATCATCTCCGTCGCGGACCTGATCAAGTACCGCCTCAGCCGGGAGAAGCTGGTCACCCGGGAGGCGGAGGTCGTCCTGCCGACGGAGTACGGCGATTTTCGCGCGTACGCCTACCGGTACGCGCGCGACGAAAGAAGCGATATCGTGCATCTGGCGCTGATCAAGGGGAACGTCGCGGAGCTGGACGACGTGCTCGTGCGCGTGCACTCGGAATGTCTCACGGGCGACGTGTTCGGTTCGTACCGTTGCGATTGCGGCCCGCAGCTCCACCATTCGATGTCCATGATCGAGCGGGAGGGCGCGGGGGCGTTGGTGTACCTGCGGCAGGAGGGGCGCGGCATCGGCCTGCTCGCCAAGCTCAAGGCGTACGAGCTTCAGGAGCGCGGGATGGACACCGAAGAGGCCAACATCGCGCTCGGTTTCCCGCCGGATCTGCGGGATTACGGCGTCGGCGCGCAGATTCTCGTCGACCTCGGCATCCGCAAATTGCGGCTGATCACCAACAATCCGCGCAAGATCGTCGGCCTGGAGGGCTACGGGCTGGAGATCGTCGAGCGCGTGCCGCTCGAGATTCCGCCGAACGATTACAATAAGAAATATCTACAGACGAAGTGCAGCAAAATGGGGCACTTGCTGCACCTATCGTAGGCATTCGCGAAAGGGTGATTGGGTTGAGGACCATTCAGGCTTCGTTGATCGGCTCCAAACTGCGGTTCGCCGTTGTCGTTTCGCGCTTCAACGAATTGATCTCGAGCAGGTTGCTGGACGGCGCGGTCGACGCGTTGACGCGGCACGACGTCCGCCACCAGGATATCGAGGTCTATTGGGTTCCCGGCGCGTGGGAGCTCCCTCTGATCGCGCAGGAGCTGGCGCTGTCCGGAAAATACGACGCGATCGTCGCGCTCGGCGCCGTCATCCAGGGCGACACGCCGCACTTCGACTTCGTCTGCGCGGAGATGTCCAAGGGGCTTGCGCAGGTCGGGATGCAGCGGCGGGTCCCCGTCGGGTTCGGCGTGCTGACCTGCGCCAACCTCGAGCAGGCGCTCGTGCGGGCGGGCAGCAAGGCGGGCAACAAGGGCGTCGAGGCCGCAATGGCGGCGCTGGAGATGGCGAATCTGCTTGTCGAGGCGCGGAAGGCCGTCGGGCTCTCCGACGCGCCCGACAGGGGGGAAGCCTGCTGATGCTCGACCCCAAGTGGATACGCGAGAAGCCGGACGAGGTGCGGGAGCTGCTGGAGAAACGCCGGCATTCCTTCCGCCTGGACGGCCTGTTGGAGATCGAGGCCAAACGCCGCGAAATCCTGGCCCGGGTGGAGGAGCTCAAAGCGGTTCGCAACGAGGGTTCCCGACGGGTGGGCGAGATCCGCAAGGGCGGTGGCGACGCGACCGCCCTGATGGAGGAGATGAAGCAGACGGGGGAGCGCATCAAGGAGCTCGACGCCTCGTTGGCGGAGGTCGAGGAGGCGTTCCGCCAGCAGTTGCTCATGCTCCCCAACCGCATCCATGAGAGCGTTCCCGTGGGGGCGGACGAGAACGACAATCAGGAGATCAAAAGATGGGGGACGCCGCGCGGCTTTTCCTTCGAACCCAAGCCCCACTGGGAGCTGGGAGAGGCGTTGGACATCATGGATTTCGAGCGGGGCGTCCGCCTGGCGGAGAGCCGCTTCACCGTCCTCAAGGGCGCCGGTGCGCGGCTCGAGCGCGGCCTGATCAATTTTATGCTCGACCTGCACACCGAAAAACACGGATATCGGGAAATCCTCCCCCCGATGCTCGTCAATAGCGCGACGATGCTGGGAACGGGCCAGCTTCCGAAGTTCGCGGACGATCAGTACAAGTGCGAGAACGATGACCTGTGGCTGATTCCGACCGCCGAGGTTCCCCTCACGAATCTGCACTACGGCGAGATCCTGCGCGAGGACGACCTGCCCCTGTACTACACGGCCTACACGACCTGCTTCCGCAGGGAGGCGGGCACCTACGGCAAGGACATGCGCGGTATGCTGCGCCAGCATCAGTTCGACAAGGTCGAGCTGGTCAAGCTCAGCACGCCCGAGGCCAGCTATCGCGAGCTCGACCTGCTGCTGGAGGCGGCGGAGAAGGTCTTGCAGCTCCTGGAGCTCCCCTACCGCGTGGTGGTGCTCTGTTCCGGCGACATCGGCAACGCCGCCGCCAAGACCTACGATATCGAGGTCTGGCTGCCGTCGCAGGGGTGTTACCGGGAGATCAGCTCCTGCTCCAACTGCGAGGAGTTTCAGGCCCGCCGGATGGGGACGCGGTACAAGACGAAAGAGGGCGGGAAGACGCGCTTCGTGCACACGCTGAACGGTTCGGGCATCGCCGTCGGGCGTTGCCTGATCGCGCTCATCGAGAACTACCAGAACGAGGACGGCTCCGTCACCATCCCGCAGGCGCTGCGCCCCTACGTCGGGGGCATGGAATCGCTCGGGCGGCAGACGTCGGCATGACGGCTGGCCTCTCCTCCCTGCTCTCCGAATTCGACCGCAACGGCGTACGGATGACGTTCGTCGTCTTCTTTGTCGTTCTCGTTTGCATGTTCATCCAGCGGACGTTCCGAAAGGACCTGGAGCGGGACCAGTATTATTATCTCAGGGATATCTGCATCATCGCCTCCTGGGCGTTGTGCGGCATCTGGACGCAGAGCGCGCCGATGAAGCTGGTCATCACCGCGGGCGTCATCGCGGGATTGGTCGGATTCTGCCAGAAGGTCGTGAAAAACTGGGATCTGCGTTTCTGTTACCTGGCGATCGGTTTCGGCGTCACCCTGCTCGGCCCCCGCATCACGTTCATCGGGCAGCCGGAGGGGGAATTCCTGTACCTCTCCAGCTTTGCCACGATCATGGCGTTGAGCACTTTGTGGATGGGCTTTTTTCCCATCCTTTTCCAGGAAATCGACGAAATCCCGGGTATGGGCGGGGGGCTGCTCCTCGTGAGCTGGCTGCTGATGGCGGTCGTCACGGCGTTCTCCTCGAAGGGCCTTTCGGACGCGCTGATGATGTCGGTCTGCGGCCTTTCCCTGATCCTCGTTTTCTGGAGTCGGCACGTCAACGTTTACCGCAGGCTCGGCATGCCGCTGTCGGCGATGTGGGGCACGCTCCTTGCCGGTACCTCGATGCTCGGGGCGAGCAAGGGCGTCGCCTTCGCGACGGTCATGGTGCTCCCCCTCGGCCTCTTCGCCATTCCGATCCTGGAGACGTCGCTCAGCGTGCTGAGCGCGGCCTTTTCACCCAAACCGCTGGGCAATATGCTCTGCTACCGCAAGCTGGTGCGGCGCGGGATCGACCACCCGATGGCGGTGTTTGCGGTCATTCTGATCTGCGGCCTCTGCGGCGCCTCGATGGCGGTTCTGCAGATGCGCCTGCTCGCCCCGTCCGCCCTTGCCCTGACCATCCTTCTCGTCGCGGCGGGCCTCTATATCGCCTACTCGAGCGCGGGCGACCATCACGAAGGCCCCGGGGGCCGAGCGACGTTGTGGGGGATCGCGGTGGACAACGTGTCGGTCGATTATGCGCTGGGGCGCGTCGGGGGCTGGGTCGTCGCGCAGGATTCCCCGCGCGTCGTCGTGACGCCCGATGCGCTCGCCGCGCTGCGGAGCCGCAGGGATGCGCGTTATAGCGGGATCGTGCGGGGCGCCGGGCTGGTCCTCCCGGACGGCAGCGGGCTTGTGGGCGCGCTGCGCTTTCTCGGTTTCCCGGTCCAGGAACGCATTCCCGGCGTGGAATTCGCGGAGCACCTCTGTCGCCTCGCCTCCAGCCACGGCTGGCCGGTTTACTTTTTCGGGGGGCGACCGGGGGTCGCGGAGCGGGCCGCGCTGAATTTGCAGCAGCGTTACGCCGGGCTGATGATCGCCGGTTTTCGCAGCGGGTACTTCCAGCCGGAGC
Organism: Synergistaceae bacterium; assembly: GCA_036803565.1. Taxonomy (GTDB): domain Bacteria; phylum Synergistota; class Synergistia; order Synergistales; family Synergistaceae; genus DAIRUD01. The sequence continues at coordinate 6,607 of DAIRUD010000094.1, forward strand.
AGAACGAGGAAATCTGCGCCGAGATCCGGGATTCGGGGGCGAAGATTCTGCTGGTCGCGCTCGGCGTCCCTAAGCAGGAATACTGGCTGGAGGAGAATCTGCCGCGGATCGGGAATATCGTGGGGATGGGCGTCGGCGGCACCTTCGACGTCATCTCCGGCATCCTCAAGCGGGCGCCGGAGCGCTGGCGCAAAATGCACATGGAATGGCTGTATCGGACGATCCAGGAGCCGTCGCGGTGGCGGCGCGTGGCGCAGTTGCCGCTGTTCGTTCTCCTGGTATTGTTGAAAAAAATCCACCTCGACGCCTGGAGGCCGGAATGGACGGAGCCGCGCGAGGTGAATGCGGAAGACGGGACAGACGACGATGCGAAAGGACGATGATCGCGATGAAAATGGATAAAATGCTCAAGCAGGTACAGAAGATGCAGGCGCAGATGATGCTCGCGCAGGAGGAGCTGGCGAACGAAACGGTGGAGGCAGCCAGCGGCGGCGGTATGGTGAAGGTCCGTGCGAACGGGCAGGGGGACGTCGTGTCGATCTCCATCTCCAAGGAGGTCGTGGATCCTGAGGACGTCGAAATGCTCGAGGACCTTATCCTGTCCGCCGTGAAGGAGTCGATCCGGCTTGGGCGGGAGCTCGCAGAGCAGCGGATCGGCAACGTGACCGGCGGGATGAACATACCCGGTCTGAATTTGCCGGGAC
>DAIRUD010000095.1:0-7293 GCA_036803565.1 Synergistaceae bacterium
CAGCATCGCCACGCAGACCTCCAGCGCCCGCTTGCCGTCGCGCAGGCCCACGAGCGGCTCGCGCCCCTCGCGGATACAGCTTACGAAGTCCTGCAACTCCAGCTTGAGGGGTTCGCGTTTGGGGAAGACGGGGTGCTCGACGACCTCGACCATACCCCGCGCAGGTTGCTGCACGCAGTGGTTCAGCGTCACGTCCTGCGTCTCGTAATTGACGACGAGATATCGCTCCGGCTCCGTGATCTCCAGCGTGCGCATGCGCTTTTCGGTGACGCGGCTGACGAGGATGTGCGCGATCGTACCGTTCTCGAAACGGATCTGCGCGCTGGCGATATCCTCGTGCTCGGTGCGGACGCAGCGGCCCATGGCGGAGATATCGGCGATCTCCGACTGCACGAGGGAGAGGATGATGTCCACGTCGTGGATCATCAGGTCGAGGACGACGCCGACGTCGCTGATGCGCGGGGAGAACGGCCCCATCCGCCGCGACTGGATGAAGATCGGGTCGCCGACCATTCCCCGCACGTGCTGAATGGCGGAGTTGAAACGCTCGATGTGCCCGACCTGGAGGATGAGATTGCGGTCGCTGGCCATGCGCACCAGCTCCTCCGCCTCCTCCAGACTCGCGGTCACGGGTTTTTCTATCAGCAGGTGCACGTTCCGCGCCATCGCCTTTTTCGAGACCTCGAGATGGCGGACGGTGGGGACGACGATGCTCAACGCGTCGGGCCGCGTCTCGTCCAGAAAGCGGTCCAGATCCGTATACGCGGGAACGCCCAGGTTTTCCGCCACATGGTGTACGCGCTCCTCGTCCACGTCCACGACGCCGACCAGGTTCGCCCCCAGGATCTCCGTATATACCCTCGCGTGATGCACGCCGAGGTGCCCGACGCCGACGACGCCGACTCTTACCGATTCCATCGCTACCACACTCCCCTGCTCTCCTCTGAGTAGGACACTATATCTATTGTCACAGGTCGTTTGCGAATTGTGGCATGGCGTTCCACAATTTCGCCACGAGAATCATCCGATCGTCGACGTCCCCCGCCCGGTAGGAGTAGAAGAGGTCGCGGCGGCAGCGGGTACAGAGAGAGAGGCGATGGATGTTGCCGTCGGGGATCCCGCAGCAGCGCGCCTGCCAGCGCAGGGCCTCGACGAGCGCGATATGGACGAGATCGCCGGACTCGCGGTACAGCGCCCGCGGCCATGCCGCGAACATCCGCGCCGTGGTGGGATCGTCCCTTTTGCGCGTGTAGCAATCGGCGCAGATGCCCGGTCCGATCCATACATGGACGTCGTCCGGTGCGAATGCGCACTCCCCGTAATCGCGCCGCGCCTTGTCCCAAGCGGCGCGGAAAATATTCCGCAGCGTTCCGCGGAAGCCGGAGTGCAGAAGCATCGCCCACGGACGCGGCTTTGCCGAGGCCAGCAACACCGGCAGGCAATCGCCGAAGCGCAGCGACCCCGCGACGGAACCATGCCGGTCGAAAGCGCGATCGAGGTGGATGCCGTCGGCGCGCACCCGCTGCGGCAGCGCCCAGATGCGCCGTCCGGGCACGATCGCCGTACCGTGGACCTGCCAGGGCGCGATGAGCGCGCGCCCCTGCAAATGCCCTTCGATGCGCGGAAGAATGTTGCGCGGTATCCCGTCCGTGCCGTCCAGGAGAGGCCCCCGGCAGAGCAGCACGGCATCCAGGGCGCCATGCAGGACGGGCGGCATCCGATACTCCAAGCGGAAACCGGACGCATCCGCAACGGCGCGGAAGGCGTCGTCGCCGACGTCCAACGCTGCCGTCGCGCCCCCCTTTTCAGCTCCGTCAGTCATCGCCGCAAAGCAACTCCTTGCGCAGGGGGCCGATGAGATAGAGGCTGCCGCAGCAGAGAACACAGTCGCCGGGCATCGCGTCCCGCCGCGCGGCGGCGATCGCACCTCCGGGTTCGGGAAACGCGCCCGCGACCGTCAGTCCCCGCTCTCGCGCGCGCTGCGCGAGGACATCCGCCGGCAGCGCACGCTTCATATGCGTCTGGGTGCAGTAGATCGGCCTGTCGAGGCCGCGCAGGAGGTCGAGAAGACCGTCCGTGTCCTTGTCCCGCATGACGCCGAAGATGACGGACGCGGGAACGCCCGGCGACTCTTCCCCGCCGCGCAGGCAGGCGATCGACGCAAGGAGCGCCCGCATCCCGTGCAGGTTGTGCGCGCCGTCGAGGAGGAACGTCGGGCCGGAGGCATCCGGGCGAATGGCCTCCAAACGGCCCGGCCAGTATGTTGTTTCGAGCCCCGCGCGAATCGCGGCCTCGTCGACCGTCGAAAAAGCCGCGTGCCGCCCGCGCATGGCGCGAAGGAAGGAGACGGCGCGGACCGCGTTCTCCGCTTGGTGGACGCCGACCAGCGGGGTATGAAGGTCGCGGAGGGGGTGCGTATCATCGCCGCCGCAATAGGAGAAGAAGGTCCCCGCCAGCGAACAACGGACGTCGGCGGCGCGACCGCAGCGGTCCAGGAGGCACGCGGGCGCGCCGATCTCCCCGCAGCGCGCGAGAAACGCATCCGCCAGAGAGGCGTCGTCTCCGGCGTAGAACGCGGGGACGCCCGGCTTGACGGCGGCGAACTTCTCCTCCGCGATCTCCCCCAACGTGTTGCCGAGATATTCCATATGATCCATCCCGATCGGCGTAATCAGCGTCGCGATCGCATCGCAGGCGGTCGTGGAGTCGTAGCGCCCGCCCATTCCGGCCTCGACGACGGCGACGTCCACCGATGCCTCCGCAATCAGCAGACAGCAGAGCGCGGTGAGGTTCTCGAAAAACGTCGGGCGGTTTTCGCGCAGCTCCGCATCCTTTTCCACCACCGTCTTCAGGCGGTCGAAAGCATCCTCCCAGAGCGCGGCGGGAAGTTCCTCCCCGCCCACGCGGAGTCGCTCCCGCAGGGAGATCAGGTGCGGGCTCGTGTAGAGCGCGGTCTTCAGCCCCGCCGCCTGCAAAATCGATTCCAGCGTCGCCGCCGTCGACCCCTTGCCGTTGGTCCCCAGCACCTGGATCGCCGGGAAACGGTTCTGGGGCGAGCCGAGCAACGCGAGGAGCCTCGCCGTCCGCTCCAGTCCGGGGCGGACGCCGAGGCTCGAAAACGCCGAGAGGGCATCCATCAACGCGTCGAAACGCCGCCCAAGAGTACCGTCGAGAAATTCGCCAGAGGGGCGCATGCAGACCTCCGTACGCCCGCGTCAGCGGAGTCCGGCGATGTTCTCCTCGATGCGTTCGCGGCGCGCCCGGGCGTCGGCCAGCGCATCCCGCTCCTTCTCCACGACCTCGGCGGGCGCACGGTCGACGAAGTTCTTGTTGGCGAGTTTGCCCTGCGTTTTGGCGATCTCCGCGTCCAGTTTCGCCCGCTCCGCCTCCAGGCGCGCGATCTCCTTCTCCACGTCGAGCAGTTCTCCGACGGGGAAGAAGAGCTCCCATCCGCCCGTGACGAAGGAGAGGCTCTTCGCGGGCTTCGCCGCCTCCTGCGACAAGAGTTCGATGTGTTCGATCCTGGTCAGCAGGCGGATCAGGTCGGCGTTGTCCGAAACGACGCTCCGGTCCGCCGCGTCCTTCAGGCGCAACTCCATGCGCGGCGCACTCTGCTGCGGCGGGAGTTTGATCTCGGCGCGCAGGTTGCGCATGGCCCGGACCACCGTCTGCACAAGTTCCATGGCGTTCTTCGCCGCCTCCCCGTCCGCGAGGGGGCAAGGTACGGGCCAGCCGCTCCGGCCGATGATCTCCCCGCCCTCGCCGTAGCCGAACGCGGCCCACAGCTCCTCGGTCGCGAAGGGGATGATCGGGTGCATGAGCTTGAGGACGTCGCGGAAAAGTTTGTAGAGAACCGACTGCGTCGCCCGCTTGCGGGCGGGCCCCTCGTCGCCGCGCAGCGCGGGCTTCGACAGCTCCAGATACCAGTCGCAGAGTTCGCCCCAGACGAAGTCGTACATCAACCGCGCCGATTCGCCGAAATAGTACCCCTCGCCCAGCGCGGTCATCTCGCGCGTCACGTCCGCCAGTCGCGCCAGGATCCAGCGGTCGTGCGTCCGCAACGCCGCCTCCTCGATCTCGTCCACGTCGTGTTCGGCGTCCTCCAGGTTCATCAGGGCGAAGCGCGCGGCGTTCCAGAGCTTGTTGAGGAAGAAGCGGTAGGTCTCGATCCTGCTCTCGGAGAGGTAAATGTCGCGCCCTTGCAGGGTGAGCGCGGCCAGCGTCAGCCGCAGCGCGTCGGCGCCGAACTTGTCGATGATGTCCAGCGGATCGATGACGTTGCCCTTGGACTTGCTCATCTTCTGCCCCTTCTCGTCGCGGACGAGGGCGTGGATGTAGACGTCGCGGAAGGGCGGCTCCTTCATGAACTCCAGCCCCATCATGATCATGCGGGCGACCCAGAAGAAGATGATGTCGAAGCCGGTCACCAGCACCGACGTCGGGTAGTACTTCTTCAGCTCCGGCGTGTCGTCCGGCCAACCCATCGTGGAGAAGGGCCAGAGGCCGCTGGAGAACCAGGTGTCGAGAACGTCCTCGTCCTGCCGCAGGGTCGTGCAGCCGCACTTGCAGACGGTCGGCGCCTCCATGGCGACGACGACCTCGCCGCAGCAGTCGCAGTACCAGGCCGGAATGCGGTGCCCCCACCAGAGCTGGCGGGAGATGCACCAATCGCGGATGTTCTCCATCCACTGGAAGTAGGTGTTCGTCCACTGCTCCGGGACGAAGCGGATCTCGCCCTCCCGGACGGCCTTCATGTCGACCTCCGCCAGCGGCTTGGTGCGCACGAACCACTGCTCCGAGAGGTAGGGCTCGATCACCGTGTTGCAGCGGTAGCAGTGCCCCACGGAGTGATGATGCTCGACTTCCTCCAGCAGCAGCCCGTCGGCGCGCAACGCCTCGACGACGGCCTCCCGTGCCGCGAAGCGGTCCATCCCGGCGAATTTGCCCGCATTGTCGTTCATGATCCCCCGGTCGTCGATGACCTGGATCTGCTCCAGACCGTGCCGCTGCCCGACGAGGAAGTCGTTGGGGTCGTGGGCGGGCGTGATCTTCACCGCGCCGGTCCCGAACTCCGGGTCGACCATGTTGTCCTCGATGACCGGGATCACCCTGCCGACGATGGGCACGACGACCTGCTTGCCGATCAGATGACGGTTCCGTTCGTCCCGGGGGTGTACGGCGATCGCCGTGTCCCCGAGCAGGGTTTCCGGCCGGGTGGTCATAACGGTGACCGCCCCGTCGCCATCGACGAAGGCGTAGCGGACACTGTAGAGCTTGCCGTCCAACTCCTTATGGTCGACCTCCAGGTCGGAGAGGGCGGTGAGGCAGCGCGGGCACCAGTTGATCAGGTACTTTCCGCGATAGATCAGGTCCTTCTCGTAGAGGTCGACGAACACCTTGCGGACGGCGCGGGAGAGGCCCTCGTCCATGGTGAAGCGCTCGCGGTCCCAGTCGCAGGACGCACCGAGCTTCTTGAGCTGGCCGATGATACGGTTGCCGTACTCGTTCTTCCACTCCCAGACCCGTTCGACGAAGGCCTCGCGGCCGAGGTCCTGCCGCGCCAGTCCCTTCTCGCGCAGGGCACGCTCGACGACGTTCTGCGTCGCGATCCCGGCGTGGTCGGTGCCCGGCATCCAGAGGACGCTGTAACCCTGCATGCGCTTCGTCCGGCAGAGGATGTCCTGCAACGTGTTGTCCAGCGCGTGTCCGAGGTGCAACGAACCCGTTACGTTGGGAGGGGGGATGACGATGCTGAACGCGGGTTTGTCGCTGGCCGGATCGGCCTTGAAAATGCCGTCCTCGATCCATTTCTCGTACCATTTGTCCTCAATCGGCTTGGGATCGTAACTCTTCGACAACCCCGCAAGCCCTCTCCTGGCCTGTTCCATATCGCCTCGTATCCTCCCCTGCAGAGTGAATGCACAACAGATAAAACGGATACGCCCCGGCCGTACGGCGTGGGGCGGTTGCGTCAGATTTCGTCGAGTATCCGCACGATCGACTCGCGCAGCCGTTCCGCCTCGGCGTCGTTCTTGCCGCAAGTGACGAGCGGCGGTCCGATCGATTCCAGACCGGCAACATACTGCTGGTACAGACCGCGGGCACGCCCCTTGGGCACCTTGTCGCCCTTCGTGAAGACGACCAGGCGGGGCATATCCATCCGATCGAGCCACGCGGTCAGCTCGTCGTCGTTGGCCAGCGGGCCGTGGCGGAAGTCGACCAGATGCACGACGAAGCGGATATCGCGCTCCATCCCGAAATAGGCGTTGACGAGCCGCCACCACTCCTCGCGCTCGTCCCTTCCCCGCGCCGCATAACCGTATCCGGGCAGGTCGACGATATAAAAGGCCCCTTCCCCGCCGCCGGGTTCGATGCGGTAGAAGTTGAGGCTGCGCGTCTTGCCCGGCGTGGAGCTGACCTTGGCGATCTTCTTGTTCACCCTGTTCAACAGCGCGTTGATCAGGGTGGACTTGCCGACGTTGGAGCGCCCGGCGAGAACGATCTCCGGTCCATCCGGTTCCGGGAGTTGGCCGCGGTTGAAGGCGGTGCAGACAAGCTCGAAACGCCAGTGCGTCAACTCGCCGCGGGCTCCTTCCGGGGACGGCCCCGCCGTCTCGGCGCATCGGCGGTTTTCTTCTCCGCCTCGCGCAACGCCAGTCGGAAGACATCCGCAACGTGCGACGCATAGTGGAAGGTCATGCCCTCCTTCGCCCATTCCGCAAGCTCGTCGACGTCGACCGCGTTCTCCTTCGGCAGGATGACCTCGTCGATACCGTTTCGCTTCGCCGCCAGCACCTTCTCCCGCACGCCGCCGATCGGCAGAACCGTGCCGCGCAGCGTGATCTCTCCCGTCATCGCGATGTCGGAGCGGATCGCCCGCCCGCTCAGCGAGGAGAGCATGGAGAGGGCCAGCGTCACCCCCGCCGACGGGCCGTCCTTGGGGATCGCCCCCTCCGGCACGTGCACGTGGATATCCGTCTTCTCCCACTCGATCGCGTCGAGGTCGTACGTCTTGGCGGAGGAGCGGAGAAAGCCCAGGGCGGCATGCGCCGATTCGCGCATGATATCCCCCAGGTTGCCGGTGAAGGTCACCTTGCCGGAGCCGCGCATGGTGACGGTCTCGATCACCAGAACGTCGCCGCCCGCTTCGGTCCAGGCGAGGCCCAGCGCCGCGCCGACGGAATCCTTGCCGGGCAGGCGGCTCTCGTGCAGCTTGGGGGCCCCCAGGTAACTCTGAAGCGATGCGGCGGTGATCGTCACCCGGCGCGGGTTGCTTTCGCCGGCCTCCACCGC
>DAIRUD010000096.1:0-7283 GCA_036803565.1 Synergistaceae bacterium
TCGATCGCCGGGAATACCTCGTTCGCCGTTAACGAAAACTTTCCGCTCATCGTCCTACCTCCTGAATGATCCGTCTCGAACTTCCTGCCGATGGGCGACGCAGCGCCCGCCTCACGCGAAAACACGGGAAAAGGTTAAATATCGCCGATCGTGGCGACCATCACCGCCTTGATCGTGTGCATCCGGTTCTCCGCCTCGTCGAACACCTTCGACCGGGGGTGCTCGAAGACTTCCTCCGTCACCTCGTTGCCCTTGTAGGCGGGCAGGCAGTGCAGGAAGAGCGAGTCGTCCCGCTTCGTCGCCCGAAAGAGGTCCATGTTCACCTGATACGGCCTGAGCAACGCCTTGCGCTCGGCGGCCTTGTCCTCCTCGCCCATGGAATACCAGACGTCGGTGTAGATAACGTCGGCGCCCTCCACCGCTTTTTTCGGGTCGGTCTCCATGGCGACGGTGGCGCCGAGATACGATTCCTCTGCGATCTTCCTGCATTCGTCGATCAGGGATTTCTCCGGCTGCAAGGTCTCCGGCGCGCAGCCGACATAATGCAGGCCCAGTTTCGCGCAGCCGATCATGAGCGAGTTGGCGACGTTGTTGCGGGCGTCGCCGACATAGACGACCTTGCGGCCCTTCAGGCTGCCCAGATGCTCCTTGATCGTGAGCATGTCGGCCAAAATCTGCGTGGGGTGGTATTCGTCGGTCAGGCCGTTCCAGACGGGCACCCCGGCATACTTGGCCAGTTCCTCGACGGTGGAATGTTTATATCCGCGGAACTGGATGCCGTCGAACATGCGCCCGAGCACGCGGGCCGTGTCCCTGGTATCCTCTTTCGCGCCGAGGTGAATGTCGTTCTTGCTCAGATACTCGGGATGCGCCCCCTCATCGATCGCGGCGACGGTGAACGCGCAACGCGTACGGGTGGAGGCTTTCTCGAAAATCAAAGCGACATTTCGTCCCTTCAGAAGGGGAAACTGCGTGCGCATCATTTTTTTGGCTTTCATATCGGCGGAAAGGCTTAAAAGAAACTCGATCTCCTGCGGAGTAAAGTCTTTCAGTGTCAGGAAATTGCGACCATGCAGATTGAACGCCATTTATATCCCCTCCTGTAATTTTGATAAGCATCGATTTCATCGATAAAAACACAAATTATCGGAATCGTCTCACGCCGGAATGCTTATTTTACTTCGCTTTTATCAAAAACTAAAAAGAAACTCGAGTCAACGCGATGTTGCATTTCACATTTCCGCCGCCCAAGGGAAATTCCCCCGTGAACACTCGCCCCGCAATGCCGAATCGCACGTAACAGAATCCATATGATACACGAGTTTTTTATTGCGTCAAGAACGAATTTATGGAACTCGACAAAACGAGGCGACCGATGTGTCGTAAACACACCTCGCGCAAGGCATCTCTCTCCGCTCCAAACGCTTCGCCGCTGCGGAGAGGCCGTAATCAGAAATTTGCAATCGCCACGGAGATGACGATCGGCCATCGCGGCAAGCCTCCCCCAGTCGCCTTTGGCGACAGCGTGCCAGAGTGGACCGAGGCTGGGCCGCACGTGCGACTTGCGCTAGGCTTCGCCCCCCGCCTGCGATAAAAACCGGCGACCACACTTACGATAGTTCAGAATATGATATCGGAATAAACAAAAGGGGTAAAACGACTTATTCTGTTTTAAATTCATGACACCTATGATAATTTTCATAACACGTGTAATAGTGGTATATTTCACTATTCATTACGGGCTATTTGAATTAGAAATAGAATTATTCCATTTCTAGATCAAATCAATTTTAAAGCAGTGCGGGTCTCCCTCAGCCACCCTTGGCGGCGCTCCTTCCTGATGGAGGTGGGGCGTCCCGTCGTGCCAAACCCCGGCCCTCTCGACGAGGGGCTGTCGGCGGAGCCGACTGGGAAATGCTACCACGTGGCCGATCATCATGAGCGATTGGATTTATAGTTGGAATTAACGGCTAGCTCGACATCTGTTCCGCCAATTCGGCAGAGCCTCCCATACCGCCGCCGACACCGCGATTCCACCCGCGCGGGTGCGCAAACGGGCGCGCGGCGGGCAAATCGCGACCGGGAGAACGCACTCGTCGCCCTCCCGGTCGTTGCCGTTCTCATTCTTTCTTTCGTCCCATCACACGCCGACCCCGCAAATAAAAATCCCGGTGGAGGTCGGCCGTGCCGCCCAAATGCCGTATGCGCGACGGACCGATCCGTGCGAATACCGGCGACGGCAGGGGAGCGGGCGCGTCCGTCGCTATTTTATCTCGGTCTCGCTGTTCTCGAGGACGATGCCCTCGGCGGCCAGCTCTTCGAGGACGGGATTGTAGATTTCCGGCACCGTCGGCTTGTGCAGCCCGGGGGTTTTGATCGTTCCATCCAGGATGAATTTGGCGGCGATTGCCGGGGGAACCCCCGTCGTCCGGGCGATCGAAGTCCATTTTCCGGGCACACCGTAGTCGACGAGCAGCGATCTGTGGAGGTACTTCCTGCCGTCGGGGGCGATCGCCGTAATGTCGTCGCAGAGCACCACCAGGTCCCTTTCCTGCGGGGTGAAGAGCAGCTTCTCGCCGAAGAGCAGCGAGACGACGTCCCGCGCCGAACCCTTATCGAACGGCAGCGGCCGGTCGGCGAAGAAGCCGAGCCACTCCATCTTCATCATAAAGGCGGACCAGGGCTTGAGCCCGAACCGGCGACAGAAGACCTCCTTGGGGTCGCCCGCGCCCCCGGCCTGGCGGGCCGAGAACTGCGCGAAGGTCATGCCCTTCGTGTCCTGTACGTCGGTGTCGAAGTACCGGATCTGATTCATGTAGCAGATCGTCTCGCACCAGCCGGGATAACGCAGCGTGCCGCGATAGATCGTCTCGGCCTCCGGTATGCCGTAGGCCTCCCGATAGGGAAGCGAGTCGGCGTTGGCGTACACTTCGAACGTAAAACCGGCGATGTCGGCCAGATAGACGTGCTCGTACGTCTCCCCGTCCGGCCAGCAGATCTCGCGGCCGTCCTGATACAGGCGGGCCGTCCGCTTGCTCGCCCCGATCAGGCTGGCGGGCGACCACGACAGTTTGTAGCCCCAGGGGTTGTTATTCGCGTCGAGCGCCGGCAGCGCGCCGCACAGGGAACGGAACGATTCCACCTTCCAGCCCCTGGCGTGGATCTCGTCGATGGCCTTGGCGGCCGACAGGTGGTCGATGCCGGGATCGAGGCCCAATTCCGAGACGAAGACGATGCCGGCGGCCTTGATCGCGCCGTCCAGCGCGGCGGCCTCCTTGTTCTCGTACACCGGGTGCACCATGTGTACCTTTTTGGCGATGCACAGCTCCGAGATCCGCTGCATGTATTCCCCGGGGAGCAGATAAATCAGCACGGCCGGGGAATGCTCGTCCACCAGACGCGGCGCGTCGGCGGCCGCGTCGGCCAGGACGGTCTTGACCGACGGAAAGAGGGCGGAGATCCCCGCCAGGTTCTCGGAAGACGTATCGGCGATGACAATGTCGCAGTTTCCCTTACGTACGAGATAATCGACGCAAGGCGCCGAAACGCGGCCGGCGCCCAAAATCAAAACCGTTTGCATGACTGTATACACCCCCGTGCCAGATTTCACATCCTCGTTTCATTATAATGACGTTTCGGCGATATGCAACGCGCGGACGACAAAAGCCGGACCGGAACCGCGCCGCCGCGCCAGAGCCTCCGGCGAGGATCGCATTGCATGCCGGACGCCCTTTCGAAATATATGTTTCATCATCAAATCTCGCTTTCCGAGCGGACACACAGGTTGCAAAAATTTGACAAAAACGGGCTTCCGTGGTATTTTTTCGCTGTTTCTTCTCCCGGCAAAACTACGTATCTCGACAGATAAACACGGTTTCATAGCGACACGTACGTGAAATGTTTTTTTCGTATGTTTTTCGGTGCCGAGTTGATCGGCACCTATGTACCGCATATTACAAAAGAGAGGTGTTATGTATGAAGAAGTTGTTTGTGCTTTGGGCCGTTCTTGTTGTTTTCCTCGCGTGCGGGGCGGCATCGGCGGCCGATCCGGCAAAGGTAACGATTCGGACGCCGCGGACGCTGCCGTCGCTCGATTGGGAGCAGACCACGACCACCGACCACATGAAGATCTGGCACCAGATGTTCGAAGGCCTCTACGGCATGGACGAGGCCCACGGCGGGTATTACAACGAGCTGGCCAAAGAAGTGAAACTGAGCGACGACCAGATGGTGTACGAGATCAAGCTGGTGGAGGGCGTCAAGTTCCAGAACGGGGAGCCGCTGAAGGCCTCCGACGTCGTCTTCAGCTACAACCGCGCGCGGAAGAACTCGCGCTTCAACTACCTAACGTCGATGATCGAGGACGTCAAGGCCCTCGACGACAATACGGTACAGATCAAGCTGAACAAGCCCTATTCGCCCATCGCGCATACGTTCTTCTGCATCAAGATCGCCAGCGAAAAGGAAATCACCGCGCAGGGCAACAAGTACGGGAGCGTCCCGCATAAGGCGGGGACCGGCCCCTACTATCCCGTGCGCTACGACGTGGCGTCCGGCGTCAACCTGGAGGCCTTCGACGGCTACTGGCGCGGCGCTCCGGCCATCAAGAAGCTCGACTACGTCGTGATCGAGGACGCCTCGGCGGCCGTCATCGCCTTCAAGAACCGCGAGATCGACTACTTCGACAACGTGCCGCTGTCCGACTGGGAGTTCCTGCAGGAGGGCACCGACGGGCACAACAAGCTGATCAAAGGCAACAATATCGTTTTCATGGGCATCAACTACCTCTCCCCCGTGAACAACAACGTTCTGGGCAACCAGAAAGTTCGCGAGGCGATCATGTACGCGATCAATAAAAAGGACATCAACATCGGCGTGAGCGACGGCAAGGGCGTCGAGGCCCAGCAGTACATGCCCAGCGAGTACGTGCCGACCTCCCCCGCCCCGAGCGAGTTCAAGACCTACGATTACGACCTGGAAAAGGCCAAGGCATTGCTGGCCGAGGCCGGCTACCCCGACGGCGTGGACGTCGGGACCATCACGACTTACGGCGCTCCGACCGCTTACAACGCCGTCACCGCGCAGGTCATCCAGGCGAATCTGAGCGAGATCGGCATCAAGGCGGGCGTCGAGGTCGCGGAATCCGCGGTCATCACCCCGCGCCTGTACGCGCAGGACTACAACATCTGCGTCTTCTCCGATTTCGGCAACTTCGACTTCAACAACATCCGCCAGCAGGTTCACAGCGAGTCCAAGGGCATGTACGTGGTCCGCTTCAAGGACGAGAAGAGCCCGTTCGACTGGAAGAGAATCGAGGAGCTCGTCGACCTCGGCGCCGGCACATCGGATTTGCAGAAGCGGCTGGGATACTACACGGAACTCTGGAAAATCGTCGCCGACACGGCCACGATCCTGCCCTGCCACCACATGCCGGTCGGCATCGTGTGGGCCCCCAAGCTGGAAATCGGAGACGCGGTCCCCACCTACTACAAAGTACGCAACTTCAGCTGGAAATAGCGTTGCCCGACACGGCACATCGTCGAGGCGGACAGGAAACACGCACTTCGACAACCGAAGTTTTTTCGCTCCGTGCGGGACAGGAAACCGTCCCGCACGGATTTCGGAATGACCATCGATCGACAAAGTCGATAACGGAGCGTTTCAATCATGCATAAATACATCATCAAGCGGCTTTTGTTTCTGATACCGACGATCTTCGGCGTCACGTTCATCCTCTTTCTCGTCATGAACATCGCGCCGGGCGATCCGGCGCGCGCGCTCCTCGGCGTCTCCGCGCCCCAGGCCGACGTCGACGCGCTCAATCACGAGCTGGGGTACGACCGCCCCTTTCTGGAAAAGTACGTCACCTACATCAAAAATATGGTCGTCCATCAGGATTTCGGAAAATCCTACTATACCAAGCAATCCGTGTTCGACGAGATCTGGCCGCGCTATATCGTCACCATCAAGCTGGCCTTCGTCGGCATCATCCTGGCGGCCTTGATCGGGGTGCCTCCGGGCGTTTTCACGGCGGTCAAGCAATACACTCTTTGGGACACGGTTCTGTCGATCACCGCCTTTCTGATCGCGGCCATCCCCGCGTTCGTCTTCGGCCTACTGCTGCTGTTCGTCTTCTCGTTGCGGCTGAACTGGCTGCCGTCCTACGGCGCGACGACCATGTGGCATTTCATCCTCCCCACGTTGACGATTTCGATCTTGCCCGCCGCCCAGATCATGCGCTTCACCAAATCCTCCATGCTCGAATCGATCCGCCAGGACTACGTGCGGACGGCGCGGGCCAAGGGCGCGCCGGAGCGCCGGGTGATCATGAAGCACGCGCTGATGAACGCGTTGCTGCCCGTCGTGACGCAGATCGGGCTGAGCCTGGGAACGCTGATCTGCGGCGCGGTGGTCGCGGAAAAGATGTTCTCGATACCGGGCATCGGCAGCCTGATCGTGGACCGCATCGTCTACAAGGACGAACCGATCATCCTCGCCGGGGTCATTCTGATCTCGATCTGTTTCACGGTCGTCATGCTGCTGGTGGATATCCTGTACGCCTTCATCGATCCTCGGATCAAGGCGAAATACACGACGGGCGGAAAGGGTTGAGATGAACGCGATGACCGCTAACGGCACAGCGCACACGCAGGATACGGACATTTTCCGCAAACCCAGCCGCTTCAAGGAAATCTGGCGCCGCTTCCGCAAGAGCAAGGGCGCCATGTGCGGGCTGGTCATGCTGGTGATCATCGTCGCCCTCGTGCTGGCGGCGGATCTGATCACCCCGTACAACATGGCCACCAAACAGAATATGTCGCTGAAGCTGGCGACCCCCTCCTGGCAACATCCCTTCGGATGCGATTCGTACGGGCGCGACATCCTGGCCAGAGTCCTTCACGGGGGGCGCACCTCCCTTTCCATCGCGGTCATCGCGACCATCATGTCCTGCGTGTTGGGAAGCACGCTGGGGGCCGTCGCCGGTTACATGGGCCGCAAAACGGACAGCATCATCATGCGGTCGCTGGACATCTTCATGTCGATCCCCGACATCCTGTTCACCATGGCCGTCGTCGTCGCGCTGGGGGCGAATTTCATCAACCTGCTGATCGCCTTGATGCTGGCCTTCTTCACGAATTATGTGCGGCTCGTGCGCTCGCAGGTGCTGAACCTTTCGGAGCTGGAATATGTCGAGGCGGCGAAGGCCGGTGGAGCGGGCAGCATACGGATCATCTTCTCGCATATCTTCCCCAACGCCATGGGCGTCATCATCGTCAACAGCA
>DAIRUD010000097.1:0-7241 GCA_036803565.1 Synergistaceae bacterium
GTATGCATACGACAAAATCATCATCACGGCTTTATTTGGAAAGTTTATGCATTGTAGAACCCTAATATATGAGATTTTTATATTTCTTTGGCGTTAAATTTCAAATAAATTGGTGAGTGATTATTAATCGCATATATTGACTGCGAACAATTGGCTTCCTTAAAGCGCCATGCTGGCGCATTTTATTCCGTTAATGAACACGCAACAATGAGTATTCTCGCACATCCATGCAAGCAAGGAGTTTGTATTTCACAGATTATTCAAAGTGTATGCAACGATGAGAATTCATGCTCAACGCAGAAAACTTAAGCAATGGTAAGTCGGATGGACATCGCAAAAACTAAAAAGAACCAAACATTACGCAATTAAGCAAAGTTAGCCAAGCAAATGCAAGAACGGTCCAAAATGCGGCAGAGCCAAGCGCGGAAATCCAATTTTGTTTGCGCGTTTTATTCGGATTTTGATTTATGAAATATTCACATACTGTAAGGAAAGAAAAAACAACAAGCGGATAAAGAAAGGGGTGGTCGCTAAGCAGCTCACAATGCAATCGCTGTATAAGATAATTCATAAAAAATTAACTCCTTCCCGAGAGGAAAAGGCTCCGTCAAGAAATAGATGCCGTCCAGCAAATTCTGCAGCCTGCTGCATTGACAGCCGCGTCAGTCGGCATGGTTTCAAAGTGTTTCATGGAGATATATTGTCGTGTTCCTCAATGGCTGGCGGTCACATGCCTGAGCCGGGCGCAGGGGAGCATCAAAGCCGAAACTGCGTCAGCCTCATTTTGGCAAAGCTCAAAAAACTCTAATTTCAGAGGTTTGCGTTGCATGTAAATCCACCGCAAAACATTTTAGCAGGGTTCGGAATTTTGCCTCTGAGATTTTCGCATCTTTTGCATATTTGTTAGCTGGTTTTGTGACGAGCTTTATACCACCTTATATGGGGTTTTGCTAGTCGATCCCTTTGCGAAATCGCTGCGGGAAGCCGATGTCCTTATTCTCGAAAGGATATAACGATGGCAATCAAATTACATTCAAACGGGGAATCTGATGAAATTTAGGGAAATGTATGGGATGCAAATCGCTGTCCTGTGTCTTTTGTTTTTAGGTTCGCTTTTTTGGTGGGGCTGTTTTGAGGGGCCGGGCGACTATATGCGGGGGAGTTTTTACCATGCTCAGGTTTCGAAAAATATCACGACTGCATATATCATGGCTTTTGCCTATTTTTTGAATGCCTTGGCTTATGCGCTTCCGGCCAAAATGGAAAGAAAGTATTTGGTTGGGGTGGGTGCACTTGTCGGTCTACTTAATATCGTTATCGCTCTAATCTATTTCGCGGCTGTCGCTTTTGCTTGGTTTAGCGGTTTTGCGACGCGTTCAATCATATTTACTATTCTGCTTTTCCCGTTTTATTGCGTACCCTCTCTTATTTTATTCTTACTAAGCCTTCCCTTGCTTTATGAAGCGTACAAAAAGTGCCATTGATCAGGTGAGTGGTTGAAATTGAAAAACAGCAATTAAAAATTGAACTGTTGTTTTCTGAATTGTTGCTTCATATGTTTGGGGTCGTTTGCAATACTTGTGTGGTATTTATATTCCAGCCATTCTCTCGTGCGTTGGCTTTTTCAATGTAGTCATTTGTGTGGAATGCATCACGGAAAGGACGCAGGCAAACTATGCATCGACATTGCGCACAAAATTTCGAACAATCGGATCGTGCTATTTTTGTGGTTAAGCCGGAAGTGAAAATTCTTTTTGTTGCGCTTTTGGGGTTAATTCCATTATTTGTATCGCTAAGGTTTTTTCTTGAAGATGATTTGCGCGGGTTCTGGGCGATGCTGTTCGTTTTATTTATTTTGAGCCTCTTTTTTATGCAACGCGTTACTTTCCGAAAATCTCATATTGAGCTTGAGCTCGCGTTTTTATTTAGGAAGAAAATCCCCTACCACGATATCTACTCGGGAAAATACACTTGGAAATATCTCGGTGTTGTTCGGAGAAGGAGTTATTTTGTTTTTTCATATTGCGTCGAAGGCCGCAAAACTTCAAGGGAATGGAATCTGCGTTGCCACTCCGGCCATGCCGACGAAATTTTTATGCTGTTGGAAAAATATTGTCCGCACGTCAAATTGATAGACGAGATTCGCGGCGGGCGTGTTTAAAAGTCGTTCTGCCCTGTTTTCTGGCTCCCCTGCTGCGCGTTGTGTAAAATCGGCTCATCTGTTCTCCTGTGCCGGATCGGATCCCTCAGTTTTTGCTCCCAGCGCGTCCTGCTCGTACTGCATCGTATAGAGTTGCAGGTAGTATCCCTTTTTACGCAGCAGTTCCCGGTGCGTTCCCTGTTCCACGATCTTGCCGTCGCGCACGACGAGGATGAGGTCGGCCATCTTGATGGTCGAGAGGCGGTGCGCGATCAGAAACGACGTGCGGCCTCGCAGGACGCGGGAGATGGCGTGCTGGATGCGGCGTTCGGTCTCCGTGTCGACGGACGAGGTCGCCTCGTCGAGGACGAAGATGCGCGGGTCCGCCAGCACGGCGCGGGCGAAGGAGACGAGCTGTTTTTCCCCGGTGGAGAGGCGGTCGCCGCCCTCGCCCACGTCGGTGTCCAGGCCCGCCGGCAATTTGCGGATGATCTCGTCCGCGGAGACGATCCGCGCGGCCTCCCAGATCTCCTCGTCCGTCGCGTCCAGCCGTCCGTAGCGGATGTTGTCGCGCACGCTGCCGGAGAAGAGGTGCGGGCTTTGCAGGACGTAGCCGATGTTGGAGTGCAGCCAGAGCTGCGAGCGCTCGCGGTAGTCCCGGCCGTCGACGAGCACGCGCCCCTCCGTCGGCTCGAAGAAGCGGCAGACCAGATTGACCAGGGTGGACTTGCCCGCGCCCGTCTCCCCGACGATGGCCACGTTGGTCCCGGCGGGCACGTCGAGGTCGAAGTGTTCGAGGACGTACTCGTCGCCGTCCGGGTAGCGGAACGTCACGTCGTCGAAGCGGATGTCCCCCTTGAGGGGCTCCCAGTTGTCGCGCTTCGGCTGGAAGCTGTCGCCGTATTTCTCGACGACCTCCGGCGCGTCGACGATCTCCGGCGCGCGGTCGAGCAGGCCGCGCACGCGCTCGATGTTGGCCTGCGTGGCGACGATCTCGGCGAAGATGCGCCCCACCTGCTGGATCGGCTCGAAGATGCCGATGGCGTAGGAGACCATGGCGGAGAGCGTTCCGAAGGGGATGTTGCCGCTCTTGACGTAGCCACCGCCCTGCACCAGGATCGCGGCGATGGCGAAGGCGCCGAACATGAGGATGACCGGGAGGAAGGCGCCGCCCAGCACGGCGGCGCGCACGGCGGCGCGGTACATCTCCCCGGTCAGGGAGGAGAAATCGCGCGCGTTGATGTCCTCGATCACCAGCGTCTTCGACGTGCGCGCGCCGTAAATCCCCTCGTTGAACGCGCCGGTGATGCGCGAATTGACGTGGCGCACCTCCCGGTTGTAGCGCAGGATGCGGTTTTGGAACCAGACCGTGACAGCCGCCATGGGCGGAACGACGAGAACGATCCAGATGCCCAGCCGCACGTCGAGCATCAGCATGGCCGCGATGGCGAAGACGATGTAGGAAGCGCCCCAGATGAGGTCGACCAGGCCCCAGGCGACGATGACGCCGATGCGGTCGGTGTCGGACATGACGCGCGCGATGATGTAGCCGACGGGCGTCGTGTTGTAGTACGAGAGCGAGAGCGTTTGCAGGTGGTCGAAGCAGGCCTTTTTCAAGTCGCGGGAGAAGCCCATCTCCACCCGGATCGCCTGCCGCGCGAAGAGGACGATGCCCGCCATCGACAGCGAGATGAGAAAGACGCCGAGCGCGGCCGCCGGGGCGATGCCGTCCGTCGTCCCCGGCACGATGAAACGGTCGATGATGTATTTCTGGTAGAGCGGCGTGCAGACGTCCACGAGCGAGCAGAGCGACATCAGCGCGACGATGCGCACGAGCAGCGGGCGGTACGGGCGGAAGAAGGGGAGCATGCCCGCCCATACGCGCAGGCTGAACGGTTTGTCGTAGTGTTCTTCGGTGTGCTGCATTACGCGCTCGCCTCCTCGTCCGCCTCTTCCTCGATGCTCTCCTGCAGGTCGTGGAGTCTGCGGTAGATGCCGTCCCGGAGCAGCAACTCGGCGGGGGGGCCCATCTCGGCGATGCGGCCCTCCTGCATGACGATCACCAGGTCGGCGCTGGAGATCGAGGTGATACGGTGGGCGATGATCAGGGTCGTTGCCTGGCCGGTGCGCTCGCGCAACGCGGCGCGGATTTTGGCGTCCGTCTCCGTGTCCACGGCGGAGAGCGAGTCGTCGAAGATCATGATCGGCGGCGCTTTGAGGATGGTGCGGGCGATGGCGACGCGCTGCTTCTGGCCGCCGGAGAGGGTGACGCCGCGCTCGCCGACGAGCGTGTCGTAGCCGTTCGCGAACTGGAGGATCGCCCTGTCGACCTGGGCCGTCTCCGCCGCCCGCCGCACGTCCTCGAGGGAGTGCTCGGGGGAGAGGGAGGCGATGTTCTCGCGGATCGTGCGCGAGTAGAGGTAAGGCTCCTGCAGGACGATGCCGACGTTGGCGCGCAGCCAGCGCCGTTGGTAGCGGGCGATATCCGTGCCGCCGATGCGGATTGTGCCGTCCCCGTCCGCCAGGTCGTAGAGGCGGCAGAGCAGGTAGGCGATGGTCGACTTGCCGGAGCTGGTCGCGCCGAGAATGCCCAGCGTCGCGCCGGCGGGCAGGCGGAAGGAGACGGCGTCGAGGATTTTCTGCTCGCCGTAGGAGAAGGATACCCGGTCGAACTCGATGTCGCCGTGGATCGGCGTCTCCAACGCGTCCGGGGGATCGGTCTCCTGCGGCGTGTCGAGGATCTCGCGCAGGCGGCCGAGGGAGACGCCCGTCTTGCTGGCCTCGGAGAGGACGCGGCCCAATGCGCGGACCGGCCAGACCGTCATCGAGTTGTAGGTGAGGAAGACGATGAAGCCGCCGACGGTGATGCCGCCCTGCGCCGCCTGGTAGGCGCCGAGCACGCAGAGGGTCGTCATCTGGAGCCCGATCAAAAGTTCCCCCAACCCCCAGTAGGTGCTGAGAAGTTTGCCCAGCTCCATCCACAGCTCGGCGAACGTACGGTTCTGGCGGTCGAAGCGGTCGACCTCGTAGCGCTCGCGGCCGAAGGCGCGCACGACGCGCACGCCGGTGAAGTTCTCCTGGGCGATGGAGAGCAGTTCCCCCTCGGCCTCGTCCGCCGCGAGGAAGCGTTGCGAGACCCGCCGCAGAAAGAGGAAGGAGTAGAGGAAGAGCACGGGCAGGAAGAGGAAGGAGGCGGCCGCCATCGGCGCGTTCATCGGCAGGAGGATGGCGTAGGCCAGCACCACCAGCGCCACGGTGCGGACCATCTCGGTCAGCTGGACGAAGACGAAGTTGCGCACGATCTCCACATCCGCAGTGCAGCGCTGGATGATGTCACCGGTCTGCGCGGCGATGTGCCAGGAATAGGGCAGGTTTTGGATATGCACGTACAACCTGTCGCGGAGGCGTTTGACGATGTCCTCCGCGCCGACGGCGACGCTCCGGTGGTAGGCGAAGTTGCAGAGGCCGCCCGCGGCGGCGATCGCCAACACCAGCGCGCCGGAGAGGAGCAGGCCGCTGCGCGCTCCGCCCCGATGGAAGGGGCCGAGCAGGAGCGGGACGAAGGGAATGCCCTCCGGCCCCGCGTCCCCGATCACGACGTCCACGACGTAGCGGATGACCTGCGGAAGCAGAAAATTGAAGAAGAGGGCCAGAAACATGAAGGCGAACGCCGTGGCGTACGCGCTTCTGCTCCCGCCGGAAATATCCCAGAGGAGGGCGTAGGGGCCGCCGGTCCCTTTTTTCTCCTCGATTCGCTCAGAACGGTCGGTTTCCATGTTTCCCCACAGCGCGCGGCGCGATCCGGATTGCCGATTGTTTCGCCGTATCCTCGTCTCGATACATTTTCGGCCTCCCGAACGTTTTCGATTTTTCAAAAGTATATCAGCAAAGTATAATAGCCGTATCGGAAGAAAGGGCGAGGGATGAAATTTTCGCCGAAAGGGGGGGCAGCGATGTCGGATATTCCGAGTAACAGCGGGTTCCTGGGGCGCATACCGGCGATTTTGACGGTCTATTCCGCCGGCGGCCTGCTGGTCGGCATGGCCTGGTCGCTCCTCCTCGGGATGTGGCGTCCGGCTTTTCTGCCGGTGCTCATCGTCCTGCTCGGCTTCTGGTTCTTCTCCTTCTGCTGGGTGCAGCTCGCCTGTTACCTGCGCTACTTCGGCCTCGTGCGCGAGCGGAGCTTCGTCGCTCCGCGCCGTTTCCTGCCCCTCTTCCAGGTGTGGAACTGGCTGCTGGTCTTTCTCTGGTGCAAGGGGGTCACGATGACCGCCGGTCGCTGGATCTCCGCCGCCAACCCCATTCCGGTGTTCCTCCTCGCCTTTTCCATGGCGACGTTGCCCTTCTGCTTCCTGCCGCGGTTCGGGAAATCCGGCCCCGCGCAGATCGGCTACGCCCGGTTGATGGTCCCCTTCGTCCACGCCGCCTACGGGACGACGCTGCTCCTGATCCTGGCGGGTTTCGACGGCTCCCTCTGTACCTGGCTCGCGTTCGCAATCTACGGCGTCGTCTACCTTGCGGTGTACTCCTCCGCGAACCGGCGGCGGATGCGCGAGGAAAGGAGTTGCAGGGAGGCATGAAGGATTATCACGCCATCCTCGGCGTCCACCCGGGCGCGACGCAGGAGGAGATCCGGCGCGCGTTTCTGCGGCGGATGCGCGCATACCACCCGGACAGCCACGAAACGGGTTCGCCGGAGTGGGAGGAGGCCAATCGCCAGATCCGGGAGATCAACGAAGCGTACGATTTCCTGCGCGGAAAGCGTCGAAAGTCGGAGGAGAAAAACGGGGCGCGGGAGTGGTTCGCGGAGTGGCGGACGATCTGCGCGGCGGCGCGGCAACAGCCCGGGGCCGTCCTCGATCTTTTTTTTGCGGACGTCCGTCCTCTGGAGCTGATTTCCTTCACCGGCATTCTCGCCTTCCTGATGGTCCTTTATCTGGGTTGCTGCCAGATCATGGGCGTTTCGCTCCAGAGTGCCGCGCGGAATTTCGCCGAGGCATACGACCGCAACCGGCCCGCGTCGGTCCGCTCCCTCCCGGATCCCGGCGCGGCGGCGTCCGGCCCGGTCGTCGGCGGGCGTACGGATCGTCCCTAACGACCG
>DAIRUD010000098.1:0-7205 GCA_036803565.1 Synergistaceae bacterium
CACTACAACCGCCCCGCCCGCAGCAACCAGCCCGACCGGGACTGGAAATCCGCGGAAGACCTGTACGCCGAGAGCAAAGCCTACAAATACGCCATCGTCATCGGCTACAACGACGACCCCATCGTCCCCGGCAAGGGTTCCGCCATCTTTCTTCACTGTCTGAAGAACGGCGCCACCGCCGGATGCGTCGCCGTCCCGGAACGAACCATGCTCCGCCTGCTCGGCTTCGTCGACGACCGGACCAAGATCGTCATCGCCGTTCTCTAAGCGAAAATCCTGTCCGCAAAACACATTTCGCGCGACGCAAGGCGTTTTGCCGGACACGTGGCGCGGCGGACGAAATTCCCCGCCGGTAGTACGGAGACAGCGCCACCGCGCCCCGGATCAACCGAGACGCCTCTCCCATTCCGATTCGCGGAAGCCGACGAGGACAAACGCGTCGGCGATGAGGAGCGGGCGCTTGACGAGCATGCCGTCCGCCGCCAGGAGAGCGAGCTGTTCCGCCTCCGGCATGGTCGGCAGCCGATCCTTGAGGGCAAGATCGCGATAGGCGTTGCCGCTGCTGTTGAAGAAGCGTTTCAGCGGCAGACCGCTGCGCTCTCGCCACGCGGCGATCTCCGCGGCGGCGGGATTTTCCGTTTTGATGTCGCGAAACGCGTACGATATTCCACGCACATCCAACCATTCGCGCGCTTTTTTGCACGTACTGCACTTCGGGTAACAGACGAACAACATTCTTTTCCCTCCCGGCTGTTCGGGTATGGCGCTTCACCGGAAACGCTTTCCCTAGCGTTGCGGAAAAAGTATAATCGCTATCGTGCGGGAAGCAAACGCACATCCGCACGGGAGGGCGAACGAGATGAAGGTCATGAACTGCACGCCGCACCCTATCGATATCTGGGACGCGGAGGGCACGCGCATCCTCCGCACCATTCCCCGCTCCGGCACCATCTCTCGTCTGCGGGAGACCAACGACCGGATCGGGACGGCGGACGGCGATATCCCGCTCTGCACCGTCCACTACGGCGAAGCGTACAACCTGCCCGAACGCCGCGAGGACACGCTGCTGATCGTCTCCGTGCTCGTCAAATCCGCCCTGCCGGAGCGGGACGACCTCGTCGTGCCCGTGGATCTCGTAAGGGACGAGGAAGGGCACATCGTCGGCTGTCGCGCACTCGGAAAATAAGCATGCTTTTTTAATTTCATAAGCATTAAACTCATTACATTCGTCGAAATTTTGCCTATGATCTCCTCAAGGAAACCGAAAGAGGAGGTTTTTATCATGCCGCTCTACAATATTTTGCTCATCGTTACCGTCGTACTGCTCGCGCTCTCCTTTGCCAACCGCTCCATCCCGTCGCTCGTCCGCATCGTTTTGAGCATCCTCGTCGTCGGCCTCCTGCTGCGGCTTACGATGACGGTGCTCGGTGCGCTTTAACATGACGCGCGCGGACTTTATCCGGGGAAACGGGGCCGTCGAGGCGATCCGGCGGGTTCCCTTCGCCCCGCCCGCGGCGAAGGCCTAGGGGAAACGGAGATGCCGCTTATGCGCCTGCTCTTCGGCATCGTGGTCGTCGCGATGATCGCGGCGCTTTTCATCAAGGCCGTTCCCTCCATGCTGAAACTCGTCCTGATCTTCTTCGCCATCGGCATCCTGTTCGGCCTCCTCCGCTGAGGGTGCCGCGACGGGTTTACAGAAGCTGCAGGAGGGTGCCGCAGACGATGAGGACGAGCCCGCAAACGGCCCGCAGGGAGATCCTCTCCTTGAAGAAGACGTAAGCCAGGCCGATGGAGACGACGATGCCGAGCTTGTCGATCGGCGCGACGATGCTCGCCGGGCCGTCGTGCAGCGCCCGGTAATAGCATAGCCAGGAGGCCCCGGTCGCCATGCCCGAAAGAAGCAGGAAAAACCAGTTGCGCGGACAGATCGAGCGCAACAACGGCAGTTTGCCCTGCCGCAAAACGAGATACCAGGCCGAGATCAGGGCCACGAGCGTGCGGATGGTCGTCGCGAGATTCGGTTCCACATCGGAGACGCCTACTTTCGCGAGGATCGTCGCAAGGCTCGCGAAAAGAACGGCGAGCAGCGCAAACGGCAGCCAGCGGCCGTCGGTCTTTTCGGAGGCGCCCGCCCGCTGCACCATCATCAGGACGCCGACGCCGATGAGCGCCATCCCCGCCGCCATGAACGGGCTGATCGGCTCCCCCAGCAGGAACACGGACAGCAGGATCGTGAGGATGACCCCGCTCCGCTCCAGCGGAGCGACCTTGCTGACGTCCCCGTACCGCAGCGCCCGGAAGTAAAACAGCCAGGAGCCCGCGGTCGCCGCGCCGGAAAACACCAGAAAGAGCAGGCTGCGGATGGACACGTGCATGATGTCGCGCAACGAATCGGCGACGAGCGCCATGACCAGCGCGAAGATCAGGACGACGACGGTGCGGACCGCCGTGGCGAGGTCGCTGTCCGTATCCCTGACACCGGCCTTGGCGAGCACCGCCGTGGTCCCGGCAAAGAACGCGGAGGCGAAGGCGAACATCAACCACATCACACGTTCACTGCGCACCGGCGGGGTGTGCGTCCCCTCTCCTTCATGCCATGCATTCCCTCCGATTCCCGAAAGGCGATCCGCGGACGGCGACGCCGTTTAGTAGGTGCGGAAGCCGTTGCGGATCGCGTGTTCGCAGTTCTCCGCCGAGAGCGGCGGGCTGTATAGATAGCCCTGGAATATGTGACAGCCGAGCTCCTTGAGCATCACGGCCTGCACGTCCGTCTCGACGAATTCCGCGAGAAGTTCGATGTTCATCGTCCGGCAGAGCTCGGCGATCGAGGCGATGATGTCCGAGCTGATCTTGTTGACCGTGACATCGCGCACCAGGCTCCCGTCCAATTTCAGCGTCGCCACCGGGAACTGCTTGAGGTAGACCAACGAGCTGTGCCCCATGCCGAAATCGTCGATGGCGATGTTCACGCCCATATGCCGAATATCCTGCAAAATGACGTTGTGCCCCATGTCCGAACTGAGGCCGGTGGACTCGGTCACCTCGGCCTTGATGCAAGCCGGGGCGAGGGCATACCGCTTGAAACAGGCCTGTATCTTCTCCGGCAGGTCCGGGTCGTCGAGCTGCTTGACGGAGATGTTGAAGGACATCACCGTCTCGTTCAACCCGGCATTCTGCCACTCCTTCAGCTGGCGGCAAGCCTCGTCGCAGACCCACAGGCCCATCTCCCCGATGAAGCCGATCTCCTCGGCCAGCGGTATGAAGAGCGAGGGGGGGATGCGCCCGATGCTCTCGTGCTTCCAGCGGGCAAGGGCCTCCACCCCGACGACGCGTCCCGTTCGGCAGTCGACCTGCGGCTGGTACTCGAGGAAGAGTTCGTGCTTCTTGATGGAATCGAGCAGGTCGTTGGCAAGCGCGCGCGAAAACGATCCGATGTCGTCCGAGCGCTTCACGAGGGACATCGTCGTCGTCTCGCCCAGCGAATAGCTGATGTTCAGCAGGTCCTTGTAGGTTTCGTCGAACTTGTACTTCTGGACCGACGAGGCGATGCGCACGAAGGGCATATAGATCAGCACGCCGACGGTCAGGTTGACGAGTTGCAGGATGCTGCCGGAAATCCCTCCGGAGGCGACGTATCCGCTGATCAACGCGGGCGTCGTCCACACCGCCTCGGCGGTCGGCGGCGGCACGAACCCCCATAGAATCGCGAAATACGCGATCACCGTCGAGACCAGAGGGGCGATGAGGAACGGCAGCAGGAAAATCGGGTTGAGAACGATCGGCAGGCCGAACAGCAGCGTCTCGTTGATGTTGAAGACGGCGGGCAGCAGGGAGATCTGCGCGATCCTGCGCATGCTGTTGTTCCTGCGGTTGAAGAAGGCGGCGATGAGCAGCGAGAGCGTGCTCCCGGCCCCGCCGATGGAGATATAGCTGTCGAAGAACGTCTTCGTGAAGATGTAGGGCGGCACGCTTCCCACCGTCGCCGCCGCCTCGTTGACACGCATCGCGGTCACGTACAGTTCGGTCATGATCGGCTCCAGCGCGTTCGATCCGTGAATGCCGAAGAACCACAGCAGGTGGCGGACGAAATTGTACAGGAGGGCGGTGAAAAGCGTGTTGCCCATGCCGCTGAAGGGCAGGTAGAGCCAATCGTACATCATCTTGTGGATGTCCGGCATGCCGAAGGAACTCATCGCCGCCTTGAACGCGGCGAAGGCGAAAATCGTCAGGATACCGGGGATCAGCGCCGCGAAGGCGTTGGAGATCGTCGCGCTGGCCTCCTGGGAAAAAAAGCGCACGCGCAGCAGCTTGAGCCGATACAACCGCAGGAACATCTCCGAGGAGACCAGCGCGACGAGAATGGCCAGGAAAAGGCCGTGAATGCCGACCCAGTTGTAGGGAATCGCGAAGGTCTCCTGCGCGGGCTCGATGATCGCCATAAGGGAGCAGAAGCTGACCAGCCCGGCGATGACGGGGTGCATGGCGTCCAACGAGTTTTTGCTGTTGTAGTGCTCCGCGAGGCTGTGCCCGATCGTGAAGACCATGACCGGAGAAAGCACGGTGAGCGTCCCGTTCCACACGTTGCCGCCGAACATGCGCCAATTGTCGCCGAAAAGCTTGAGCATCGCCCGCTGGTAGGCGGGGATGGGGAAGTTGTTGATCAACACGGCGGCGGCCCCGGCGATGACGACGGGGAGCATGAGGGTCAGTGCGTTTCTTACGATCACCAGATAGGGCGTCGAAGAAAGCCTTACCCAAAAGTCGGTATCAACCTTCCCAGGCCTGGCCTTCGAAAAATTCAGCAGATTCGACCTCCCGCACACCGCAACCAAACCCCCGTTACGAGGTTTCGTTCACGGTTTCATTTTACACCATCCGCAGCATTTTGTACGATTTCTAAAAAGGCAGTACCGTCGCAACCATACGAAACAATGCCCCAACCCTATATCCGCGTACGATCTACGCGTCGCCGCCCTCCAGAAACGCGGACATCTCCTCGAACGGCAGGGCGCGATACGGCTCCGCCGGTTTGCCCGGAACGGCGATCGCCCCGGCCGGACAGAAGGCGACGCAGCGCTGGCAGGATTGGCAGCGATCGCCGAACTCCGCGACGCCCTCCCGCATGGCGATATTGCGCTCCGGGCAGATATCGCGGCACCGTCCGCACGACACGCAGCGGGCAGCGTCCACCGTGAGCGGAAAGAAACGGTTGAACAGCCGCCACGGGAGGCGTCCGTGCGCCATACGCGCGAACAGGGAGGCGGCGATGCCGCCGCCCCAGCGGGATTGTCCCTGCGCCAGCGCCCCGGCGTAGGCCTCGATCTCGTCCCCGGCCGCCCGCATCTTCTCCTCGTTCTCCCGCACCGGGATCGTGCGGTTCGCATAATTCGAGGGCATGCGCACGATCTTCGCGCCGACGGGGCGATACCCTTTCCGCTCGACGACGCGGCGAATCGGCCCCTCCATACCGCCCGAGGCCCCGCCCATCGTCGCGAGGAAGTGAACCTCGCGGCCCTCACCCGCCGGAAGCCCTTCGATGAAGCGCCATGCCGTCGGGTAGGTCGAGAAGCAGGCAAGCGGCACGGCAATGCCGAGCGCCGCCTCCTTCGGCAACGAGGAAGCGTCCCAGTGCTCCATCGGCAAGATTTTTACTTCGTGGTCCCTCCTGGAAAGCGCATCCGCAAGATACCGCGCCGCCAGCAACGTATTGCCGGTGCCGGTAAAAACGGCCAAGAACGTACGTTCGCTCCGCATCCCCTGTCCCCCCGCCCTCGAATCGCGCCGCCCACCGCGCAAAAGCGCGGGAGCTGTTGTATACTTCAGCAAACACGCTTGGAGGTGATATCACGTGCCAGCCACGCGCATCGGTGGTCATTGTAGTACGAATACGCAAAATTGTATCGGGCGATTTACCAGAATCGCCCTTGCCATGCTTCTTTGCCTGCTCGCAACGTGTGGTTCCGCCACGGCGGGCGCGGCGGAACCGTGGGAAATCGACGTTTGCGCGACGGAAGAGGGTATCGCCGCATTCGACCGAGGGGAGGCAACGATCGGCTACACCGACGTCGTGCCGCCCTCCTCCCTGCCGCAGAGCTTCCGCACGGAACGCACCGCCGACGGATATGCGTGGCGTCTGTGGGGAACGGAGCTGTCGGCCTGGCAAACCCTGCCCATACCGGACCGTTCGCGTTATCTGCTGAAATGGCGTTTCGTCTACGAAGGGCGCATCGTCGAGGGAAGGGGACGCACGGGCTTCATCTTCGGCGATCCCGCGTCCGCCAACCTGCTCTCGGTGGAGGTCACCCACGCCGGCTCGCTGCGGCTCGTGCGCTGGGGCAGGCAGAATTTCGACAACCTCGGCAGGATCGTCTGGAGTCGGCGGATGTGGAGCGGCGGGCGCGGTACCGTCCGCATCGAGGCCGAGTACGACATCCGGGACGACACGCTGGTGTGCAGCGTCGACGGCGGAGCGCCCGTGCGCATCCTCCTGCGCGAACACATGCCCTCCGCGCCGATGACCTTGCGCGGCGTCGGATTTTTCGCCGCCGTCCCGGAGGCGACGCGCGTAATGTCGGGCAACCCCCGCCGCATCCCCTACGAGGACATCGACCTGTCGCGCAAGTTCACCCGCGTCGAGCACCTCCGCCTCTCCGTGCAGGCGGACTGAGGGGGACGCATGCGCGATTCCACGAAGGGCGGCCTGGTCGTCTTTTTCGCCTATGTCATGTGGGGCTCCATGCCCTTTTACTGGAAGGCGCTGCGGGTGCTGGCGCCCATGGAGATCCTGGCGCACCGGATCGTCTGGTCCTTCACCTTCACGCTTCTGTTGCTCGCCGCCGCGAAGCAGCTCTGCGGCCTCGCGCGCAAGCTGCGCGACGAGCGCGGCACGCTGGGTGCGCTCGTCGCGAGCGGCGTGCTGGTCACGCTGAATTGGTACCTGTATATCTGGGCGGTGAACAACGACCGAGTGCTGGACACCAGCCTGGGGTACTTCATCAATCCCCTGATGAGCATCCTGCTCGGCGTCGCCATCTTCCGGGAAAAGCTCGGCGCGGTGCAGTGGACGGCCATCGCGCTGGCCGCGGCGGGCGTCTCCGTCCAGGTCTTCGAGATGGGACGCCTTCCGCTCGTCTCCCTCGGCCTCGCCCTGACCTTCGCGCTTTACGGGGCGATCCGGAAAAAGACGGACATCGACCCGGTCCCGG
>DAIRUD010000099.1:0-7134 GCA_036803565.1 Synergistaceae bacterium
GCCCGCGCCCAGCGCCGCGAGCGCGACGATAAAAATCAGGGCCGGCAGGATGCTCCCGGCATTTCGCTTCCTTGCCATCAGAATTCCATCTCCTCGGTCCAGCGCACGATGTCGCCCTCCGTCATCTTGAGGGCGACGACCGCCAGCGTATGATTGTACAGGGAACGCAGGTGTTCCAGGCGCGACTCCGTCAGGGAGGTCTGGGCTTGCAACAGGTCCAGTTGGGGCGTCACGCCCTCCTGGAAGCCGACCTCCGCGAGGCGGAGCGTCTCCTCCGCCAGCCGCAGCGCCAGTTCCGTAGATTTCAGGTTCTCCAGCGTCGTCTCCAGCTCCGTCCAGGCCGTTTCGACGCCGGAGCGGATGTCGAGTTCCTTCTGTTCGAGGGCGATGCGGTCTTGCGCGATCTCGGCCTGGGCGCGGATGACGTTGCCGCGCGTGACGTTGCGGTCGAAGATCGGTACGGAGAGCGAGAGCTCCGCCCGCCACGTGTCGCCGCCTTCGTCCCTGCCCCGGTAGGGGTCGAGCCGACCGGCGGAGGCGCCGAGGGTCACCTTCGGACGCGTTCCGC
Organism: Synergistaceae bacterium; assembly: GCA_036803565.1. GTDB lineage: Bacteria > Synergistota > Synergistia > Synergistales > Synergistaceae > DAIRUD01. The sequence goes on from DAIRUD010000099.1 coordinate 569, forward strand.
TGCGCTCGATCTCGATCTGGTTCTCCTGATACGCCATCTGCTGCACCAGCAGCTCCCGGTCGGCGCGGTTGCGCAGGGCGCGGGTGAGGGAGGCCTCCCGATCGCCGGAGACGGGGATGACGGCGAGCGTCCCGCGCACGGGGCGGCGCTCGTCGGGGGGGATGGCCATGTAGTTCATGAGGGAGATGAGGGCCGCCTCGTACAGGCCCTCCGCCGTCGTAAGGTCGGCGCGGTTGGCCGCGAGCTGCTGCGAGGCGCGGATGACCTCCAGCCGGTTGGCCAGCCCCAGCTCGCCCATTCGCTCGATCTCGCGCAGGTGCAGCTCGGACGTCGACACGGCGGAGCGCTCGGTGGCGATTCTGCGCTCCTGTAGGACGACATTGTAAAACCGGGCGAAGAGTTCGCCGACCGCGGCGTTCTCTCCGTCGATCACCACAAGGTCGGCGATGCTGCGGACCTGTGCGGACTGCCTGCGCAGCGCCGCGTTTCTGCCGCCGGAGTAGAGCGTCTGCGTCAGGCTGATTTGCGCGGAGCGGCCGTCCGTGCGGTTCGATCCGTCCGTCGTCTGATCCTCGCGCTGATCGTCGAGCTGTGCGCCGATGGCGACCTCGGGCGTCAGCGTGCCGTCGGCCTGCAGGCGGAAGGCCTCAGCCTTCGTCGCCTCTTGGCGCAGGGAGAGCAGCGTGTTGTTGTGCCGCAGCGTCCGCTCGATCGCCTCCCCGATGTCCATGCTCGCCGCCTCCCGGGCCGCCGCCGGTCGTACGGCGGCGAGGAGCAGAAGCGTCAGGAGCAGCAGCCGGAAGCGTTTTCCCGTCATGCCTGCACCGCCTTTCCGTTGCGCCTTCTCTTGCGCCCGGAGGCGCGCAGCCTCCGGTAGGCCCTGTATCTGCCGATGGAACCGCCGATGGCATCCTTGACATCGTCGAAGATCAGATAGAGCACGGGGATGACGAGCAGGGTCAGCAGGGTGGACGTGAAGAGGCCCCCCGTGACCGCCACGGACATCGGCTGCCGTACCTCGCCGCCCTCGCTCAGCGCCAGCGCCACGGGCAGGTTGCCGAACATCGTGGAGACGGTCGTCATCAGGATGGCGCGCAGGCGCAGCGGCCCCGCCGCCACGACGGCGTCCAGTTTTTTCATGCCCTGGGCGCGGAGCTGGTTGATGAAGTCCACCAACAGGATGGCGTTGTTGACGACGACGCCGACCAGCAGGATGATCCCCATGAAGCTCATGACGCTGATACGCAAGCCCATAAGGTAGAGCATGCCGAAGGATCCCGACGTCATGAGGGGCAGGGAGAACATGACGGTGAAGGGGTGCAGGAACGATTCGAACTGGATCGCCATGACGATGTAGACGAGCAGGACGGCGAAGACCAGGGCGATCATCATGTAGTGGAAGCTCTCCTTCATGTTCTCGGAGTCCCCCGCCGGGACCATGTCGTACGTGCCGTCCTGCGGCGCGTACTTGCGGAAGACCTCCTCCATGATCACGATCCCTTCGCCGGGGGAGACGCCCTCCACGTTCGCCCCGATCTCCAGCGAGCGCTGGCGGTTGTAGCGCTTGATGACGTTGGGGGCCATGCCGATGGAGCTCGTCACGAGCGCGTCGGCGCGGATGATCCCCCCGCTTTCCGTGCGCACGAGGGTGTTGGCCACCTTGCCGGGGTCGTTGCGGGCGTCCTCCTCCGCGCGGATGCGGATGTCGTAGCGGTAGCCGCCCTCGCTGAACGTTCCGGTGTTGGTTCCGCCGAACCAAGCCTCCAGCTCCTCGGACAGCTCGCGGATGTTCACGTTCAGGTCGTCGGCCAGGGCGCGGTTCAGGCCGAGGTTGATGCGCGGTTTGTTCATCTGCAGGTCCGTGGTGATGTCGACGAGCCCGCGGGCGTTTACCGCGAGGTCGCGTTTGATCTGGTCCCCGATCTCGGCCAGCGATTCGCTCGTCGGTCCCTGAATGACGAGGGTGATGTCCGAGCCGCCCCACGTCCCCATCTTGATGTCGACATCGCGGAAGGAGGCGAGGCGGTTGCGCAGTTCGGTCATGATGACGCCCGCCTTGGGGCGCTGCTTGCGGTCGATGAGCTCGATGTTGATCGTCGATTTGTAGACGTCCTCCCCGGCCCCGCTGCCGACGATGCCGTAGGTGTAGGCGACGCGGGGGTCCTGTTGTATCATCTCGACCATCTCCCGCGTGACGCGTTGCGTGACCTCGAGCGCGGAATCCGCGGGCAGCTCGATCTGGACGCGCAGGCGGCCCTGGTCCTCGCTGGGGAAGAACTCGGTTCCCAGGAGCGTCGCCAGGAAGATGCCGAGGGCGAAGACGGCGATCGCGGAGGCGACGATGAAGATGCGGTGGTTGACGGAGAAGACCAGCGCCCCGCGGTATTTTCGCTCCAGCCAGAGGAAGGGACGCTCCAGTGCCGCCTCGATGCGGCTCTCCCGTTGCCGCCCGAGGATCCGGGAGCAGAGGAAGGGGGTGAGCGTGAGCGAGAGGAGCAGCGAGATGGAGATGGTCGTCGCCACGGTGACGCCGAAGGCGTTGAAAAAGCGCCCCATCATGCCGCCCATGAAGGCGACGGGGAGGAAGACGGCCAGCGTCGTCGCCGCGCCCGCCACGACGGCGAAACCCACCTCGCCGGTGCCGTCGCGCGCCGCGACGTAGGCGGTTTTGCCCATGGCGCGGTGGCGGGAGATGTTCTCCATGACCACGCTGGTCGCGTCGACGACCATGCCGACGGCCAGCGAGATGCCCATCATGGACATGTTGTTGATCGTGATGCCCATCCAGTAAAGCACGGAGAGGCTGCCCAGAAGGCAGACGGGGATGGTGACGGCGGCGATGAAGGTGGCGCGGATCGTCCGCAGGAAGACGAACATGATGATCGAGGTGAGGCAGATGGAGGCGACGATATCCCAGAAGACGCCGTTCATGGAGCGCATGATGAAGCTCGCCGTGTCCTGGACGACGGCCAGCGTGGTGCCGGGCGGCGCGTTGCGGTTGAGCTCGTCGATGCGGGCGCGCACGAGACGGGAGAGGGCGACTTCGTTCGCCCCCTTCTGCTTGCGCACCTGAATCATGATGGTCTCCCGGCCGTCGTAGATGGCCTCGCTGCGCTTGTCCTCGAAGCCGTCCTCGATGCGGGCGACGTCGTGCAGGCGGATCAACGTGCCGTTGCGGTAGGCGACGGGGACGAAGGAGAGCTCGGCCACCGACGTGTACTCGCCCTCCAGGCGGATGCCGTACTCCCGCGCGCCGGTTTCGATGCGTCCGGCGGGGAGCTCGACGTGTTTGTTGTGGACCGCGTTCTTGATGTCCTTGACCGTCAGGCCGTAGGCCTCGAGGGCGTCCGTGTTGACCCAGATGCGGATCTCGCGGTCGCGGAAGCCGGCGAGTTGCACGCCGCCGACGCCCTTGACGGTCTGCAGGCGCTCCGTGACGATCTTGTCGACGAAGCGCACCACCGTCTTCTGGTCGGTGCGTCCGTCGTTCTTGACCGCGATGTTCATGATCGGCCAGTTGGCCGGGTCGTATTTGTCGACCTGCGGATCGTCGCAGTCGTCGGGAAGGAGGCCGGTGGCCATGCTGACCTTGCCGCGCACGTCCGCCGCGGCGAAGTCGACGTTGCGGTCCAGCTCGAACTCGATGACGATGACCGAGCGTCCCTCGTAGCTGCTGGAGCGGATATTCTTGATCCCCTCGATGGTGTTGATGCGCGCTTCGAGGACGTCCGTCACGTCGTTGTCGATGATGGCGGGGCTCGCGCCCTCCATCGTCGTGCGCACGACGACGACCGGGAATTCCACGTTGGGCATCCGTTCCACGCCCATGTTCAGGTAGGAGTAAGTGCCGAAGACGACGAGCGCGATGGTCAGGATGAGGACCGTGACGGGGCGTCGCAGGGAGACGTCGGTTATTTTCATCTTCGGGGAATCACCTTCAAACGAGTTTGTCTGGCCGCGGCCGCCCGGCTATTATACACGCCCCGTGGAGAAAATACCGCAGATACATAAGAATAGGATGAATTCGTGTTCATGACATTGTAGGAAATGACAATATCCTCTCGTCCGCGGCGCTTGACTCCTGTTCCCGCGTTCGACGGAGGAGGGGCGCATCCCGCGTCAACCCGGACGACGGTCGAATATGCGCAGGGAGGTTTTGACGGTCGCCAGCAGGTAGCCGGAGCGGCCGACGTTGAAGAGGGTAAAGGCGAGCCAGAGGCCGTCGTTGCCCCGGACGGGCACGAAAAGCTGAAGGGCGACGAGAAAGAGGACGAGGGCGAGCACGGACGCGTTGCGAATGGGCGCCCCCCAGGTGAGGCCGTTGTAGATGCCGTAGATGACGGTGTTGAAGCCGTAGGTGAGCGGGTAAAGGAGCAGCCAGGGGGAGTGGCGGATGGCGATCTCCGCCACCGTGTCGAGCTTCGTCAGCATGCGGATGACGCGGACGTCCCACAGCCAGTGAAGGAGCGTCAGCGCGGCGATGGAGGCGGCGATCCAGATCCAGGAGAGGCGGAGATCGCGGCGGTAAAGCGTCGGGTCGTTTCGCCCCAGCGCCTCGCCCGCCAGCACGCTGGAGGCGTTGGCGAAGCCGTCCAGCAGGTAGCCCATGAAGTACTGGAGCTGGAAGAGGATGGAGTTCGCCGCCAGCGTCTCCGTACCGAAGGACGCCCCCGACGCCGTGAAGAGGTTGGTCATGACGAGGATGCAGACCGTGCGGATCAGGACGTCGTTGTTGACCGCCATGATCCGCCGGAACGCCGTGCGGTCGAAGAGGCGGCGCAGGGTGACGTGCGAGAGCTCGAAGCGCCCGTAGCGATAGACCAGGGCGGCGCTCAGCGCGCAGGAGAGGATCTGCGCGATCAGCGTGGCAAAGGCGACGCCGCGGACGCCCCAGCGGAAGACGAGGACGAAGAGCACGACCAGCACGAGGTTGAGAACGTTCGTGAAGATCTGAATATAGAGGTTCGGGCGGACATACGTCATGCCCATCAGCCAGCCGACGAGCGCGTAGCCCGCCAGGGTGAAGGGGGCGCCCCAGATGAGGATGTGGAAGTACTGTCCGGCGAACGTGACGACGCTCTCCTCCGGCCGGACGATGGCCAGGATGCCGACGAAGATCGGCCGCTGCAGCAGGATGAGCGCGCAGCCCGCGGCGACCGCGATCGCGAGCGGGCGCGCCACGGCCCACAGGATCTCCTCCCCGTCGCCCCGCCCGTGCGCCTGCGCCGTAAAGCCGGTTGTCGTGAAGCGCAGGAAGCCGAATAGCCAGTAGATCGTGCTGAAGATGAGCGCGCCGACCGCCACGCCGCCGATGTAGGACGGGTCGTCCATACGCCCCATGACCGCCGTGTCGACGATCCCCAACAGGGGAGCCGTGATGGAGGTCAGCACGAAGGGGACGACGAGGGCGAGGTATTCGCGGTGGGTGGCGGCGCGCATGTGCTAGACGTCGAAGATTTCGATGAGCTTTTTCGTGTACGCGTGGCGGTCGGGGGAGAACGTCTCGTCCCGCGTGAAGCGGTCCACGATCTGTCCCTCGTACATGACGATCAGGCGGGTACTCATGAACTGCACGGCGCTCAGGTCGTGGGAGATAAAGAGGTAGGAGAGGCTCAGCTCCTCCTGGAGGTCCTTCAGCAGGTTGAGCACCCGCGCCTGGATGGAGACGTCGAGGCTGGCGGTGGGCTCGTCGAGAACGACGAGCGTCGGTTCGACGCTGATGGCGCGTGCGATGCAGACCCGCTGTTTCTGGCCGCCGCTCAGCTCGCGCGGAAAGCGGTCGAGGACGTCCGCGGGCAGGTGCACCAGCTCCATCAGTCGGGCTGCGATCTCCCGGTCGCCCCTGCACGCGCCGCAGAAGGAGGGCGTTCCCTTTCCCTGGCAGCGGATGGGCTCCATCAGCGACTCGCGAATCGTCAGCTTGCTGTTGAGCGACGCGGTGGGGTTCTGGAAGACGACCTGCATGCGCTGCCTGGCCTGGTAGAGGCGCGCGGGCGGCATGTCGTGCAACGCCTCTCCCTCCAGCCAGATCTCGCCCGAGTCGATGCGTTCGAGCGCCAGCAGGCAGCGCGCCAGCGTGCTCTTGCCGCTGCCGCTCTCGCCGACGAGGCCGAGGCATTCGCCGCGGGCGATGGAGAGGTAGACGTCCTTCACGGCGTGCGCGCCCCCCGCGTAGATTTTGTTCACGCGGTTCAGGCGGAGGACCTCGTCCCGCCCCGGCCCCTTCGGGTCCATCATGCCGCCTCCACCGCCTCCACGGCGCCGACCGGCAAGCGCACCGGGACGTCGCGCAGCGGCGGAATCGCGGCGAGCAGGTTGCGCGTGTAGTCCTTCTGCGGGTTCCGCAGGACGTCGTCCTTCCTGCCGCACTCCACGATGCATCCCTCCTGCATGATGGCCACGCGGTCGGCGTACTTGCGCACCGTGCGCAGGTCGTGCGTGATGAAGAGGACGGCGCACGCGCGCTCCCGCTGCAATTTCGCGATCAGGTCGAGCACGAGCGCCGCGTTGACGGCGTCGAGCGCCGTCGTCGGCTCGTCGGCGATCAGCAGCGACGGTTCGAGCAG
>DAIRUD010000100.1:0-7041 GCA_036803565.1 Synergistaceae bacterium
CGCGGGAGGCGGTGGGCAGGATCGGCCGGATGTACGCGACGTCCCGGACGGCCGGGAGGGCCGCGATCGCGCGCAGCGTGGCGGGCGGAGGCGCGGCCTCGCATTGCAGGGACAGCAGCGCCCGGTCGGCGTGGGACGAAAGGGAGGACGAGGCTCGGTCGGGGAAGAGCGCCTCGATATGCCGCGCCGCTTCCGCCGCCGTTTCGCCGGAAGGCCGCAGCGTGACCAGCACCTCGTGATATCCTCCCGCGATGGAGACCTCGAAGCCGTCGTAGCGCCGCATCTCGATCATGCCGCCGCCGACGGAGACGGCCTCCCAGGTGTGGGATCGGCCGTCCCGGCCCTCGGCGGCGATGCGGTAGTTGTTGGGGTGTTCCGCGCCGTAGTCGCAGACGTGGAAGGCGATCTCGACGCCGCGTTCGCGGGCCAGCCGCTCGGCGTCCGGCGCGGCCGGGTCGGCGATGTCCAGCCCGAGGATGCCGGCGGCGAACCCCATGTCGGTGCCGTGCCCGTCGTGGGACTCGGCCAGCGAGCCGTTGACGTCGAAGTCCACGGCGACCTTCGCCACGTCGCCGCCGAGCGAGCGGCGGACGATCTCCGCGATGCGCGCGGCCCCGGCGACGTGCGAGCTGGACGGCCCCCGCATGACCGGGCCGATGACGTCGTTGAAGATGCTGGCGGGCAGGTTCGGCGTTTGGCTCATGGCGTACTCCCCCTTATGCGTAGCCCTCGGCGAGGCGGTCGTCCGCCTCTGCGACGAGGTGCGTGAAGGCCGTGATGCGCACGTCGGAGCAGGCGATGCGCGGGACGACGGCGGGGATGTCGCCCAGCCGCGTCTCGCGCAGCGCGCAGCCGCTGAACACGCCGCCGTACACGCTCTTCTGGCGGAACGTCTCGCCCAGGCCCAGCCGGCCCCGGAAGTAGCGCTGGGCGATGCGCGTGGAGGTGCCGGTGCCGCAGGGGGAGATATCCGCCTGCGCGTCGCCGAAGATGCACTGGCAGACGTACTCCCCGTCGGCGTTGGGGGTGTCGCGGCAATATAGAAGCTGGTCCATGTAGTTCACGTCCGGGTTGACGGGGTGGCGAACGGTCGCCGCCGCGTTCGCGGCCCGCAGGATGAGGCGGCTGAGGCGGCGGAGCTCCGCCATATTGCCGGGCGAGATGTCGAGGCCCGCGGCGTCGGCGTCGACGAGGGTGAAGAAGTTGCCCCCGTAGCCGATGTCGACGCGCAGGGCGCCGAGTTCCGGCACGTCGATCTCCAGGTCCTTGCGGTAGAGAAAGGCCGGGACGTTCTCCAGGGCGATCTCCGCGACCTCCCCGCCCTCGATGGCGGCGTATGCCGTGACGATGCCGGTCGGCGTCTCCAGGCGGACGACCGTCTCGGGCTCGGTGCGCGCCACCAGGCCGGTCTCGATCAGCGCCTTGGCCACGGCGAAGGTGCCGGCGCCGCACATCGGCTGGTAAGTGAGGGCGTCGATGTAGAACAGGCCGAAATCCGCCCCGGGCGTGCAGGGTTCGGTGAGGACCGCCGCGACCAGCGATTCGGCGGCGCGGGGCGGGCACGTCGCGAAACGCCGGATGTGGTCGTGCCGCGCCCGCATGTCCTCCATTTTCTCCGTGACCGTGGCCCCCGCCAGCGGTGGGATGCCGGAGGCGACGATCCGGATGGGCGTCCCCGTGGTGTGCGCGTCCACCGCGAAGAGAGAGCGAATCTGCCTCACGGCCGCTTCCTCACGAGAAGAGCGTGCGCAGGCTCAGCAGGAAGAGCGAGAACCAGGGCACGTAGGTCACCACCATGAGCACGGCGATGACGGCGAACAGGAAGGGGAGCGCCGCGCGCGAGACCTTCTCGAAGGAGACCTTGCCGATGTTGACCGCCGAGAAGAGGCAGACGCCGACGGGCGGCGTGGCCAGGCCGATGCAGAGGTTGAGGCAGACGATGACCCCCGCGTGGACCGGATGGACGCCCATCTTGGCCATCGCCGGGGCGAGGATCGGCCCCACCAGCAGGATGGCCGGGGCGCTGTCCATGAACATGCCCACGACCAGCAGCGCCAGATTGATCAGCAGCAGTTTCGCCCAGACCGCCAGCTCCATCGCCAGGAGGAACTCGGTCAGGCGGAAGGCGACGCGCTCGTTGGTCAGCACCCAGCCGAAGGCGTAGCAGGCGCCAACGAGGAGCATCACCGAGCCGCTGTCGACCGCGCTCTCCAGCAGGATCTTCGGCAGCTGCTTCCAGGTGATGGTGCGGTAGATGAACATGGAGAGGATGAAGGCGTACAGCGCCGCCATGGCCGACGCCTCGGTGGGCGTGAAGTAGCCCGAGACGATGCCGCCGAGGATGAAGACCGGCAGCAGCAGGCAGGGACCGGCCTCCCACACCGCCTTCAGCCGTCCCGCCCAGGGAACCCGGGGGAGCCGGGGGTAATTGTCGCGCTTCGCGTAGCCGAAGACGACGGCGGAGAGAACGGCGGCCATGAGGATGCCGGGCAGCACCCCGGCGATGAAGAGGTCGCCGATGGGGACCTTGCTCACCGCGCCGTAGATGACGAAGGCCAGGCTGGGGGGGATGACCGGGGCCATCGTCGAGGCGACGGCGGTGAGACCGGCGCTGAAGTCCGCCGGATAGCCCTCCTCTTTCAGGGCGGGGATCATGATCGAGCCGACGGCGGACGTCGCCGCCACGGCGGAGCCGGAGACCGCGCCGAAAAAGGCGCAGACGATGACGTCGACGATCGCCAGGCCGCCCCGGATGTGGCCGACGAAGGTCTGCGCCAGTTTGATCAGGCGGGTGGTGATGCCGCCGTTGTTCATCAGGTTGCCCGCGAGGACGAAAAAGGGCAGGCACATCATCAGGAAGGAATCCATGCCCCGGATGACGCGCTGGGGGATGAGCATCCACGAGACGTCGCCGCCCATGGCGATGATATAGGAGACGGTGGCCAGGATGAGGACGAAGGAGATGGGGATGTTGAGAAAGAGAAGCGCGAAGAAGGTCGCGAACATGACGGCCGACATATCGAAATCGCCCCCTTACGACCAGAAGCCGGACGCGATTTCCACGTCCCTGCTGGTTCCCAGGCAGATCAGTTCGAGCAGTTGGGTGACGCAGATGAACAGCATCAGCACGCCGTTGAGGGGTACCGACAGGTACAGCAGCCCGGCGGAGACGGGAAACGAGGTCGCCGTCTGGCCCGATTTCCACGCCGCCACGGTCTGTTCGCCGCCGTAGCGGACGAGGACGAGCACGGCGAAGATCAGGAAGAGCTGCGCGACGATTCGCACCGTCCGCTGCACGTTGCCCTTGAGGTAGGTTACCAGCACGTCCACGCCGATGTGCACGTGCGCGTGCGTGGCGCAGGTGGCGGCGAGCATGGTGCTCCAGATGAAGAAATAGCGGGCCATCTCCTCGGCCCACTGGAAGGAGTGCCCCAGGAAGGAGCGCGAGATGACCTGCACGACGACGATGACCGACATGCATGCGAAGGTGACGCATGCCAGGACGGCGGCGCAGTGGTTCAGTTTGTCCTCGATTTTCTGCATGAAGCCGATAAGTTCTTTCATCTTTCGCGACGCGCCTTTCCGTTTTACAAGAACGGTCTCCGCCGGGCGTGCGCGCGGCGGAGGCCGTCGCCGGTTTTATTTCGTGTTGTTGATCTGATCGACGAGCGCTTTCCAGTGCGGGTAGTCCTTGAAGTACTTCTCGTAGACGGGCTGGACCGCCTTGACCCACTCGTCGCGGTCGCTGGGATAGGTGAGGGCAATCTTACCCTCCTTCTGCAGCTTCTCGGCGAGTTCCACCTCGGTCTTCCAGAACCAGTTGCGCTGGTATTTGCCCGCCTCCACCGCCGCCTCCGTGATGACCTTCCGCTCCTCCTCGTTCAGCGTATCCCAGAGCTTTTCGCTGACCAGGACGACGCCCGAGGAGTAGAAGTGGCGGATCATGCAGACGTAGGGCTGGATGGCGAGGTAGCCGACGGTGTCGGCGACGATGACGCCGTTGTCCTGGCCGTTGACCAGGCCGGTCTGGAGGCTGCTGTAGATCTCGCCCGAGGGGATGGGGGTGGGCAGCGCGCCCAGCGCCTTGTACATGTCGGCGTTCATGTCGTTCATCATGGTGCGGACCTTCAGGCCCTTGAGGTCGGCCAGCGTCTCGATCGGCTTGCGGTTGTTGGTGATTTCGCGCCAGCCGTCCTCATGGAAGGCGATGGCCTTGATGCGCGTGCCCTCGAACTTGCCCAGCAGCTCTTGGCCGACGGGCCCCATGAGGACCGCGTTGACGTGCTCGGTATCGCGGAAGAGGAAGGGCATGTCCAGCAGCAGCAGGTCCTTGACGAAGGCGGAGAGGCTGCCGGTGGACAGCCAGCCGATGTCGAGGTTGCCGATCTGGATCATCTCGGTGGCCTCGACCTCGTCGCCGGTCATGTCGCCGGCGAAGATCTGGACCTTGATCTTGCCGCCCGTGGCTTTGTCCAGGAGCTCGCGGAACTTCACCGCGCCGACGTCGAAGTTGCTGTCCGGCGGCAGGACGTGGGCCAATTTCAGCGTGCGCTCGCGGATCTCCGCCGCGGCGACGTTCGCGCCGAGCGCGAGGAGTGCGGTAAGAACCAACAGGATTACAACGCATTTCCGACTCATCTTAACGACCTCACCTTCTGAATGGATGTCTCGACTTCGCTTTGCTTTGCTTGATTGGATCCAACCTGAGCTGACTGACTGCGGTGTTGCCCGGTTCGAGACGACGCCTCCCCCCTCCCTATATCAGAAAACCCTCGCCGAGCGGATCCGTCGGGTCGAGCAGGAGCTTGTTGAAACCCGTGATCCAGGCCGTCCCGGCGATGCGGGTGACGACGCCGGCATAGCCGCCGACGTCCTGTGCCTCCTCGATGGTGCCCTTGAACACCGTCCCCAGAATACCGGCGTTCTCGATGCTCTCGCCGACCCGCATCTGCCCGCGTCCGTAGAGCAGAGCCAGGCGCGCGGACGTCCCCGTCCCGCAGGGGGAGCGGTCGACCGCGCCGTCGGCGAAGACGCACGTCTCGCGGGAGCGCCAGCCGAAATCCGTGCGCTCGGAGGCGTCGGTGACGATGACGCCGTAGACGGTGTCGATCTCCGGTTGCAGCGGGTGCGAGACGGACAGTTCGCGGTTGCCCCAGTCCTTCAGCCACATGGCCAGCCGCGCGATCTCCCCGGCGTGCTCCGGCACGACCTGGAGCCCCAGCGCCTGCGCCTCCGCGAAGATATAGAAGCCGCCGCCGAAGGAGAGCGCGACCCGGATCGGCCCGACCCCCGGCACGTCGACCGGGATGTCGTCCCGGTAGAGGAAGGAGGGGACGTTTTGGAAGGAGACCTCCGTCACCTTCCCCCCGCGGACGGTCGCCCGCGCCGTGACGCGCCCGGCCGGGGCGTCGATGCGCACGGTGTTCTCCCCCTCGTTGGCGGGGAGCATGCCCGTCTCCAGCAGCACGGTGACCGCCCCGATCGTCCCGTGCCCGCACATGGTCGCCTGCCCCGTCGTGTGCAGATAGAGGATGCCCACGTCCCCGTCCGCGGTGCAGGGGGGGGTGAGGACCGCGCCGAACATGTCGCGGTGGCCGCGCGGCTCGCGCATCAGGAAATTGCGGACGCCGTCCAGGTTCCCGGCGAAGTGCCGCATCCGTTCCAACATCGTGTCGCCGGGGATCGGCGGCAGCCCGGAGACGATCACCCGAACCGGTTCCCCCGCCGTATGCGCGTCGATCACATCGACCATTCGATTGAATTGCAGCATCGCCCACCACACACCTTTCTCAACTTATCGGTAAAGCCGTTATCTGCTAAGCGCATGTGCGGCGGGACGAACGCGCCCCGGCGCGCGCCTACCGCTCGTAATGCTTGTCCATGACGGACTTGAACATCAGGAGCGAGCGCTCCATCGCCGCCGCCAGCCCGGACGTGTCGCCGCTGCAGAAGATCTCCAGCAGGTCGCCGTGGCTCTCCATGACCTCCCGGTCGTAGATGGCGTTGCCCTCGTCCATGTAGGGCGCGCAGAGTTCCATGATCAGAGTGCCCTGCTTGACGATGAACTGGTTCCGCGTCGCCTCCAGGATGCAGCGGTGAAAGGCGATGTCCGCGTCCGACACCGGCAGGTTGGCCTCGAAGAGGCCGCGGTACTCCATGTAGCGCGCCCGCGCGCGCGCCTTGTCCTCTGCGGTCGCCTTGCGGGTGGCCAGCGCGTGGCAGGCCGTGTCGAACATCAGCCGCATCTCGTACAGCTCCTGCGCGGTGCTCTGCTGCAACATCATGTCGTAGAGCAGGGGCTTGAGGATCTGCGGCCCCAGCGATTTGCGCAGGTAGGTTCCCTTGCCCTGCGCCGATTCGGCGACCCCCAGGACCTGCAACATCTTGACCGCCTCGCGGACGCTGGACTTGCCGACGCCGTAGCGCTCCGACATCTCCTTTTCCGAGGGAAGCAGTTCCCCCGGGCGAAACTCCCCGCCGATGATCGATTTCTGAATCCGGTCCAATACCTGCTCGGACAGGTTTTCCGCCTTGCCCAGCTTTTCCATGATCTCCACCTCGCCGACGATTTGCGCTGCGTTCTTCCGACGGGGTTATTCTAACAGAGTCCCGACTCCCGCCTCGACGGCCTTCCGCAGGGCGCGATGCGCGGCGACGATGTCCAGCGTGCCGAAGCCGACGGTCTTCATCAGGGTGATCTGGGCGTTGTCGGTGCGGCCCGGCACGCGGCCGAGGATAAGCTCGCCCAGCTCGCCCGCGATGTCCTCCCGGGCGAGGCCGCCCTCCCGCATGGGGATGAGCAGGTCGCCCGCCTCGGCCATGCAGGCCTCCCAGTTGTCGATGAAGATGCGGTCGGCGCGGGTCACCAGTGTTCCGTCCAGTTCGCGCTTGTGCGGCTGGAACGCGCCGACGGCGTTGATGTGCGCCCCCGGCTTGGCGAGGCTGCCGTCGAAGACGGGCCGCGCGGACGTGGTCACGGTGGTGATGACGTCCGCGCCGTCGACGGCGGCGGCGGGCGAGGAGGCCGCGATGAAGCGGGCG
>DAIRUD010000101.1:0-7016 GCA_036803565.1 Synergistaceae bacterium
ATTGTAAGATTTTACCGCATCTATATCAACTATGTCAAAGTTGAAATGCTCTAGCCACCCCTGGCGGCGCTCCTTCCCGAGGGAGGCGGGGCGTTCCGTCGCGCCCTGCCTCGGCCCCCTCGGGGAGTGCGACCACGTGGTCGATCATCATGCCCGCGGGCCATCGAGAAAGCCCGCTTTCCCGGATGCCGTTTTTTTGATGCGATATCTCAATGTCGATCCGCACTAATCGGTCTTCTGCGAAGGCGGCAAGTCGTCGGACCGTATGTTTTCGTAATGCCGTGCCTGGGCCTCCCCCGCCTGATCCCCCACGCTTATCTGCGTGTAGAGGACGGAGTGGGCGAAATAGGGGGTCGCCCCCGTCAGGGCGATGTGCGTATCGCCGACGTCCCAGCCGACCTGTCCCTGCAGTTGGATCCGGTAGGGTTCGCCGTACTTCTCGGTGAACGCGCCGCGCAGCCTGCCGTATCTCTCCTCGTTCGGATCCCGGTAGTCGCACACCACCGCATAGAGTCGGCCCTCGAAGAACACGAGCAAGGCGTGCACCGCGTCGTCCCCGTCGCGACCCGTAACGTCCAACTTGCTTTCGGAGGGGGACAGAAGCCAGGTCATGCGCTCGAAATGGTCCGCGCTGCAGATTTCCCAGCCCAGTTCCCGCAGTTTTCCCTCCACCGCCTGCGGCGTTTCGCCCCAGGAGAGGCCGAACGCGCCCTTGGGGTCCGGTGCCGGGGAGGCGTCGCCGGAGGTTGGCGCGGTGGCGGAGAAAGCCGGTCCGCAGAAGCGGCAAAAGAAGATGAATGTCAGCATTATCAGTACGCGGATTGGGGTCGTCGTCTTCGAACGATGTCGCATCTTCGCACGTCCTTTCAGTCGTAACGTTTTTGTTTTCCGTCCCGTTTTTTTCCTCTGGCGGCATGAGGCGCCGGCAGCTCCGCGGAGACGGGAAGCGGTGCGGTTTGGCCCGCGGCGGCGCGGTTCCGCAGCGAATCCAGGTATCCCTGCAAGAGAAGCGTCGCCGCGACCATGTCGACCCGGGTTTTGCGATCCTTGCGCGATACGTCGCCCTCCAGCAGGGCCTGCGTCGCGATCGTGGTCGTAAAGCGCTCGTCCCACGGCACGACGTCGACGTTGGGGAAACGCGCCGCCAGCTTCGCCGCGACCTCCCGCATGCGCACGGCCTCGGGGCCGTCGGTGCCGTCCGTGCGGCGCGGCATGCCGATCAGGATCGTTCCGGCGTCGTACCGCCGCAGGATTTCCGCAAGCTCCTCCAGCCAGTCGCCTTTCGCCGCCAGCACGGTCACGCCCTGCGCGAAGGAGCCGAAGGGATCGCTCGCCGCAACGCCGATGCGCACCGTGCCGACGTCGAGCGCCACGATCCGCCTCATGCGCTTTCCTCCAGGGAGCGGAGGGGCGCTTCGGCGCGCGGCCGGGCGGGCGTATGCAAGCTACTTGCCGATCTGCGCGCGGACGATTGCCTCGGCGCGCGCCAGCGAGGCGGCGAGGTCGTCGGTGCTCTTGCTGCCGCCCTGTCCCATCGCCGGTTTGCCGCCGCCGCTGCCGCCCATCGCCGCCGAAACCTCCTTGACGAGGTTGCCGGCGTGGACGCCGCGCTTCACCGCCGCGTCCGTGGCCATGCCGATGAGCGTCACCTGGCCGTTCTCGGTGCTCGCCAGCAGCAGGGCGGCATTGGGTGCGGTCCCCTTGATCCGGTCGCCGATCTGGCGCAAAAGATCGCGCGAGATGTTCTCGAAGCACTCGACGACCAGGAGCACGTCGTCGACGCGAATCGCGTTTTCGATCCGTTGCCCGACGTTCTCCAGCATCGCCTTGAGCAGCAGGTCCTGGTTTTTCCGTTCGAGGATTTTCTTTTCGTCCAACAGTTCTTCGACCCGGGAGGTGATTGAGTCCATGTCGCCGCCCATGATCTCCGACAGCACGCGGAGCGTGTGCGCCGCGTGCTGGGTCATGCCGAGGGTGATTTTCCCCGCCACGGCGTTGATGCGGCGCACGCCCGAGCCGATGCCCTCGTCGCGGACGATCTTGACCATGCCGATCTGCCCGGTGTTGCGGACGTGGGTGCCGCCGCACAGCTCCGTCGAATAGCCGGGGATCTCGACGACGCGCACGACGTCGCCGTACTTTTCCTCGAACAGCGCCTTCACCCCCAGCTTGCGCGATTCGGCGTAGCGCATCTCCGTCGTGATCACGGGCTTGGCCTCCAGCACCTCGTGGTACATGATCCGCTCGATCTCCTCGATCTCCTCGGGGGTGAGGGGGTTGAAGTGGTTGTAGTCGAAGCGCAGAAAGGTCGGCGTCACGATCGAACCGGCCTGGCGGACGTGCTTGCCCAGCACGCGGATGAGCGCCTCGTGCAGCAGATGGGTTGCCGTATGGTGCCTGCGGATGGAGTCGCGGCGGCTTTCGTCGACGAAGGCGTCCAGCGTCATGCCGGTGCGGATCTCGCCCTCGGCCAGCCTGCCCCGGTGCACGATGAGATCGCCGCTGGGGTGGACCGTATCCTCGACCTCGAAGTGCACGCCCGGCGCGCGCAGGACGCCTTTGTCGCCCACCTGCCCGCCGCGCTCCGCGTAGAAGGGGGTGCGCGTGAGGACGATCTCGGCCTCCTGTCCCGGGCGCAGGGCGTCGGCCTCCGCTCCGTCGGCGACGATCGCGGCGACGGTCGCGTTCTCGCTCGTCATATCGTATCCGTCGAAGGGCGTCGCGCCGAATCGGTCGGCCAGCTCGGTGTAGACGCTCTTCTGCATGACCGCGGAGGCCTGCTTGCTGGACGCGCGCGCGCGCTGCCGCTGCCGCTCCATCGCCGCCTCGAATTCGTCGTGTGCCACGGCGATGCCCGCCTCGGAGGCGATCTCCTCCGTCAATTCCAGCGGAAAGCCGTACGTATCGTAGAGCACGAAGGCGACCTCTCCCGGCAGGACCTCTCCCTGGCCGAGGGTTTTCAGTTCGTCCTCCAGCAGGTCCATTCCCTGCGACAGCGTCCGGCTGAAGCGCTCCTCCTCCATCTCCAGAATCTGCTCGATGGTGGAGCGCTCGCGCAGCAGCTCCTCGTACGGGTTGCACATGATATCGTTGACCACCGGCAGGAGGTCCAGCAGGAAGGGGCGCTCGATGCCGAGCAGCCGACCGAAGCGCACGCTGCGGCGGATGATGCGGCGCAGGACGTAGCCGGGCCCTTCGTTGGAGGGCAGGATGCCGTCGGCGATCATGAACGCCGAGGCGCGCAGGTGATCGGAGATGACGCGGACCGCCAGATCGCTCTTGGGCGAATCCCCGTAGCGCACGCCGGCGAGCTGCGCCGCGCGGTCGATGAGGGGCTTGAAGAGGTCCGTCTCGAAGTCGCCGTTCACGTTCTGCACGATGGAGGCGAGCCGTTCCAGCCCCATGCCCGTGTCGATGTTTTTCTTGGGCAGGGGCGTCAGCACGCCGTCCTCGTCCCGGGAGAACTGCATGAAGACGAGGTTCCAGATCTCCAGGTAGCGGTCGCAGTCGCAGCCGACGCCGCAGTCGGGCGAGCCGCAGGAAAACGCCGGGCCCTGGTCGTAGATGATCTCGGAGCAGGGGCCGCACGGTCCCGTCGGCCCCGCCGCCCAGAAGTTGTCCTCCTCCCCCAGACGCACGATGCGCTCCGGCGGCAGGCCGACGAGCGACTGCCACATCTCCCCCGCCTCCTCGTCGTCGAGGTAGATGGACGCGTAGAGGCGGTCCGGATCGAGCCCGACGTGCTCGGTCAAGAACGCCCAGGCCCAGGGGATGATCTCCTTCTTGAAGTAATCCCCGAAGCTGAAGTTGCCCAGCATTTCGAAAAAGGTATGGTGCCGCGCCGTGCGCCCGACATTCTCGATGTCGTTGGTGCGGATGCACTTCTGGGCCGTCGTCGCGCGCGTCACCTCGGGGGTCCGCAGCCCCAGGAAATACGGCTTGAACGGCACCATGCCGGCGACGGTGAACATCAGCGTCGGGTCGTCCGGCACGAGGGGGAAGCTGGGATAGCGCTTCGCCCCCATGCCCTCGAAGTAACCGAGAAACATCTCGCGGAGTTCCCCGGAACTCCTCCATTTCGGTATATTGTTGCCACGGCTCATGCGAATCCCCCCGATAAAAGTCGATACCGAAGAATTATAGCACGAGGAATCGGCGATCTTCGCGCCGCCGCCCGGGCTGCGGGGCGACCGCCGAGAAGGCGTTTCCACGCGGCGGTGGGCGTTTTCTCAGGCCGTTCTCTCCGTCCGGCGTCCACGGTTTCGCTTGTCGGCCGGAGGTGATAAGATTGTGGGCGCGGCGATCGCGATCAGCGTTCTCCCCGGGCGGCTTGCCCGGGACCAAGCATTCCAATATATGGAGGGTATCGAATTGACGGTGACGACAAAGGAAAACTACGTGGTTGCGGATATGGCGCTGGCTCCGGAGGGGCACGCGCGGATCGACTGGGCGTGGCAGTACATGCCGGTCATCCGTCTCATCAAGGAGAAGGAGAGCGCGGGCGGGAAACGGCCGCTGGCGGGGCACACCGTGGCGTGCTGCCTACATTTGGAGGCCAAGACGGCCTGTCTGCTCAAGGTCCTGCACGACCTCGGCGCGACGGTCGTCGCGGCGGGGAGCAACCCCCTCTCCACGCAGGACGCGATCTGCGCCGCGCTGGCCGAGGACGGCGTGCACGTCTTCAGCCGCCACGGCATGGATTCCGTGGAGTACGAACAACACCTCGAGCGCATACTGGCCTGGGAGCCGGATATTCTTATCGACGACGGCTGCGACACGGTGGCCCTGATCCATGAGAAGCATCCCCAGCTGGCGGGGAATATCCTCGGCGGCTGCGAGGAGACGACGACGGGCATCAAGCGCCTGCGCGCCATGGACGCGGAGGGTCTGCTGAAGTTCCCCATGCTCGCCGTCAACGACGCGCTGAGCAAATATCTGTTCGACAACCGCTACGGCACGGGGCAGTCCGTCTGGGACGCCATCATGCGCACGACCAACGGCGTCGTCGCCGGCAAGACGGTCGTCGTCGTCGGCTACGGCTGGTGCGGCAAGGGTGTCGCTGCCCGCGCCGAAGGGTTGGGCGCCAAGGTCGTCGTCGCCGAGATCAACGCGCACCGCGCGCTCGAGGCCCACATGGACGGGCATCGCGTCATGGACATCGCCCAGGCGGCCGAGGTCGGCGACATCTTCGTCACGGTCACCGGCAACACCAAGGTGATCCGCAAAGAGCATTACGAGAGGATGAAGGACGGCGTCCTGCTCTCCAACGCCGGGCATTTCGACGTCGAGGTCTATATCCCCGACCTGGAATCGCTGGCCGCGAAGGTCTACGATGCCCGCCACAACGTGCGTACGTACGAAATGAAGGACGGCAGAAGGCTGCACCTCCTGGGCGAGGGGCGTCTCGTCAACCTCGCCGCGGGCGACGGGCACCCCATCGAGATCATGGACATGAGCTTCTCCACACAGCTGCTCTCCGCTCTTTACATCGCCAAGCACAGCGCGGAGCTCAAGTGCGGTCTGCAGCGCGTGCCGGAGTTCCTGGACGACATCGTCGCCAACTACAAGGTCGAGTCGCTCGGCCTCAAGCTGGAGAAGCTTACCCCCGAACAGGAGAAATACCTGAACGACTGGAGGGAATGACATGTCGATCATTCGCGACGTCCTCATCTGGGACGCCGACCGCACCGATGCCGTGCACGGGGATATCGTCGTCGGCGAGGACGGGCGCATTGCCGAGATTACGGCCCCCAAGACCGCGCGCGGAGAAGAGGTTCTTTACGATGGAGCCGGGCACACGCTGGCCCTCCCCGGTCTGGTGAACGCCCATACGCACGTTTCGATGACGCTGCTGCGCGGCCTCGGGGAGGAACTTCCGCTCATGGAGTGGCTGCAGCAGAAGATCTTTCCCGTCGAGGACCGCCTGCTGCCGACGCACATCCGCTCCGGCGCGGAGTTGGCGATGCTGGAGATGATCGCCGGGGGCGTCACCTGTTTCGCCGACATGTATTACTTCATGCGCGAGGTCGCCAACGCCACGCTGACCTCGGGGATGCGCGCGGCGCTCTGTCGCGGCTTGCCCGGCGACGACGTACAGAAGCTCAACGAGAACGTCGCCCTGGCCGAGGAGTTCGACGGGCGCGACGGGCGCATCGTCGTGCAGTTGGGGCCGCACGCCCCCTATACCGTGCCGGTGCACGCCGTCGAGCGGATCGTGGGCGTCGCCAGGGAGAAGAACCTGGGCATCCATTTCCACTGGCTGGAGACGAAGGGCGAGCTGGAGGGTTTCGCGAACGACATCCGCATTCCGCCCGTCGATTACCTTGAGCGCACCGGCCTGCTGGAGGCGAAGACGCTGCTGTTGGCGCACGCCGTCTGGTTCCCCGCCGAGGAGTTGCATCGCGTCAAGCGGGACAACGTGACCCTCGTGCACAACCCCAAGAGCAACCTGAAGCTGGGCAGCGGCTATGCGCCGATCCGGGAGATGCTGCGGGCGGGCGTCAATGTCGCGCTCGGCACCGACGGCGCGGCCAGCAACAACCGCCTCGACGTCTGGGACGAGATGCGCACGGCGGCGCTCATGCACAAGGGCTATCACCTCGATCCGACGCTCGTGTCGGCGCGCGAGGTGCTGCGCATGGCGACGGTCGGCGGCGCGCGCGGCGTGGGCTTTGCCGACGTGGGACTGCTGCGGCCGGGCTATGCGGCGGACGTGATGCTGGTCGACACCGACGCGCCGCAGTACGTCGGCATGGAGGCGGGCAACGTGCCGGAGTTCGTCGTCTACGCCGGGTCGTCGCGCGACGTCCGCGCGACCGTCGTCGCGGGAAAGTTGCTGTACAAGAACGGCGAATTCCTCACCATGGACCGCGACGAGGTCATCGGCAGGGCCGCCGAGCATCGCCGGGAGATCGCCAGAAGCTGATCGTCCGATCGGGCAGCACAAGGGGCTCCAGCGAACCGCCGGTAAAAATTCGATGAAGCGCAACGAAAATCGCCTTCCGTACGTACGGAAG
>DAIRUD010000102.1:0-6906 GCA_036803565.1 Synergistaceae bacterium
CGCCGATGTATTTGGTCAGCGAATGCACGATGATATCGATGCCATGCGCTTTGGCGTCAAAGAGGTAAGGCGTGCCAAAGGTGTTGTCCGCAATTACGGGTATCCCCGCCGCATGGGCGATTTCGCTGGACTTCGCCTCCCAGAAGGGAGATCTACCACAAAAGCCATTACACCTGCCGGAATTTAAAAATAGGATTACATCGATGAAATCCCGCACAGAATGCGCACGATCATTCCCGAATGTAATCGCCCGGCTTGTTCCGGAAAACCTATTGACATACCAATCAAGTGCGGGACAATATATTCGATTTTCAGGGCCCAATCTTAAAATGCGACGCCCTCCCACACTAGTCATATCAAGACTATTCATAATGCCAGACGACGAACGCGGCAGGACGGAGGCAAGAAGCGATGAAGATCGACTACACACTCACCGAGGACGACTATCTGCGTTACAACATCCACCACTTCATGCATTCACCGGCTTTGCGGAACAATCGGCTGCTTCTCCGCTTCGCCACACCGCTCCTGACGGTGGCGATCCTGATCCTGCTTACGGGCCCGGTGCCCTGGACGCTCACGGTATGCGCCGTCGTCTACATCGCTTGGGTGATCGTGTGGCCTTTTTTACACAGACAGTCTGTCAAAAGGACCGTCGCGAAAATGATGCGGGACGGGCGCGGCAACGAATTCGTCGGCGAATTCAGCCTGGAGCTCGCCGACGACCGGATGCGCGGGAGCGGCAACGGACGCGTTACGGAAACCGACTACGACCGCATAGAGAGGATCGTGGCCGACGGCGACGTGCATTACGTCTATGTCGGCTCGATCAGCGCCTATATCCTGCCGGACAGCGCCTTTCGGGATGAAGGGGAGAAACTGCGTTTTTTCGATCTACTGGAGGAAAAGATGCGGGGGCGCTGATCCAGCCAATATTGTTTTATTTTTCGCTCTTCCGCATCCATCGTACAAAAAACCACAAAGCGACAAGCGCGGCAATTAGGATCAAGCATAATAACACCACGATCATCCCAGGCGGCGTTGCAACAGCGGCAACAATATTCCAGAGATGATCGTTTTCATCCGCAACGTCTTTGCCGGGTACTATCTTTATAACTTTGCCAGAACCGGAGCTATCCGTCACGGTGCCGTTGTCACGCCCGACGAGGGGTCCTCCGCTCGTTTTGCGGCCGATATAGACATCGCCGCTTGCAATGCAATTTTGAATCATTCCGCCGTCGTTCAAACCGACAATCCCACCAGCTCTGCAATAATCAAGAGCATCTCCCCCCACAGAAGCAAGGACATCCCCGCTCGCCGCGCTATCGACAAGAAGACCTTTATTGATTCCAATTATTCCGCCAGCGGAGGCATCACCGTTACCTTCCCGCTCGTTGTCCGTCGCGACTCGGACATCCACAGAACAGCCTCGTATCGTTCCCGTACCGTCATTGATCCCCACCAAACCACCCAAGCCAACCCAGATTCCGCCTTGCAGAACAACAGTACCGCCGTTAACGGAACAGGAGCGAAGCTCGCTGTGCCCAGTCACCCCGACCAGTGTTCCGGTATTTACGCGGTATCCCAGTACGTCTACGCTAACAAGGCGGATATTTTCGAGTATTACCCGTCTGTCTTCTTCTCCGAAAGCGCTACAAAACAGCCCGGTGGCAAAACCGTCGGACCGAATCACGACATTCCGAATCGCATAAGAATTTCCGTCATAGTGTCCGGCAAAGGAAGGCACAATATCCGAGGAGTCGACATATGCAGCCCCAATCGGTAGCCACGAACGCCCGGAAAGGTCGATGTCCGCAATTTGCCGATAAGACTTTTCAAGAAACTTCTTTCCGTCAAGGTCGTCCTGTGCGCCGTTGACAAGGTACGCCAACCGCGCAAGTCGTTCTGCGCTGTCGATCAGGTACGGAGCCTCGTTCGTGCCATCCCCTCCGGCAAAATCCGCCGCAGCATAATCCACCCAATTTGCTTCAGCCGACATTTCACGCACAAATACGCACAGCATAAGAAAGAACAATACGATACGGAATCCAACTCTCATGACGACATCTCCTGCGGGCAAAGAGGATAAAAAACAATGAAAAACAACTGCGCGCTTCTATCGTGGAAAATGTCAAATATTCTTCGGTTGGATTATCATTCAACATGCAATATAGATCAAGGCACTTCGGAAAAACACTGTCAGTGTTATCCGATCCAGTACGATTTTTATCTATTATGTCGCTCGCCGGCCCCTCACTCCCGCAGCAGCAGCAAATCCTTCGGCGAGAGGCGGACGGCGATGCGGTCGCCCGCGCGGATCGAGGCGGCGGCCTCCTTGGAGAGCTCCATGCGGATGCGCGAGAAATCGCCTGCGGATGTACTCGCCACGGGGCGCAGGTTGACGATGGTACCGAACACGTCCTCCGTCACCCGCAGCACGTCGCAGGCGAAGACGTTTTCCTCCGCCTCGCGGACGCCGCCCGGCACGGGCGCGACGTAGTGCGCGCGGACGCCGACGTAGCGCACCCCGGGACCGGCCTCTTCCGCGCAGGCCAGCTCCACGTTCCAATCCAAAGCACGGATCCTGTGCGCGCCGACGCGCTCCGCGCGGGAGTAGTTCTTGCAGCCGGAGAGCAGCGACGACGCCAGCGTGCCCGGCGACTCGAAGAGCGCGCGTACGCTGCGGACCGGCTCGTTTCGCCCCTCGCTGACGACGCAGACGCTCCTGCACAGACGGTAGACCTCGTCGCGGTCGTGCGAGACGAAGAGCGTCGTCCCGCCGAACGCCTCCAGGATCTCCTGCAACTCGCCCTCCAGCTGCCAGCGCAGATAGCTATCCAGTGCCGACAGGGGTTCGTCGAGCATGATGATCGAGGGCTCGCTGGCCATGATGCGCGCCAGGGCGACCCGCTGCTGCTGTCCGCCGGAGAGCTGCGCCGGATAGTGCCGCTCCAGACCCGTAATATAGAAGCGCTCCAGTAGGGAGCGCAGGCGGCCCTCCACGTCCGGCCGCTGGCCGAGCGCGAGGACGGCGCGGATGTTCTGCTCCACCGTCATGTTGGGGAAGAGGGCGTAGTTCTGGAAGAGCAGGCCGACGTTCCGCTTCTGCGGCGGCAGGTCGATCCCCTGCGCCGAATCGAACAACGTGCGCCCGTTCACCACGATCCGCCCCTCGTCCGGGCGGACGATACCGGCGATGCAGCGCAGCGTCATGCTCTTGCCGCAACCGGAGGCTCCCAGCAGACCGACCGTCTCGTCGCCCGCCGCGAAGGCCACGTCCAGCGTGAAGCCGTCGAAGGCCTTGCGGATGCGGATGTCGACCGACACGTCAGCGCCCCTCGGGCACGGCGGCCTCGCGCAGCGCTCTGCGGCGCATGGGCCTGCCGTAGCGATTCTCCAGCATATTGACCGTGACCAGCACGATGAAGGAAATGACGAGGTTGATGCCCACCCACTTGTAGGCAAGCAGGTCGTTTCCCTCGCGCCAGAGCTGATAGACCGTCGTCGAGATCGTCGCCGTGCGTCCGGGGATGTAGCCCGTCACCATCGTCGTCGCCCCATACTCGCCCAGCGCCCGGGCGAACGACAGCACCGTCCCGGCCAGGATGCCCTGCTTGCAGTTGGGCAGCACGACGCGCCAGAAGAGGTAGGTGTCGGACAGGCCCAGCGTCTGCCCGGAGAAACGGATCGTTTCGTCGAAGGCCTCGAAGGCCCCGCGCACGGTACGATACATGAGGGGGAAGGTAACGATGGTCGTCGCGAAGATGGCCGAGTACCACGTCATCGTCATCTTGAAGCCGCAGGCGGCCAGCACCCGCGAGCCGACGGGCCCGAGCGGGCCGATGGTCTTCAAAAGGAAAAAACCGACCACGGTCGGCGGCAGTACCATCGGCAACGTCAGGACGACGTCGAGCACCCCCTTGACGGCGCGGGGCGTCTTGGCGATATAGTGCGCGGCGAAGATCCCGGCGAAGAAGGTAATCAACGTCGAAATCCCGGCGACGCGCAGGGAATTATAAAGCGGGAACCAATCCATGCAGACGCGGCACCTCGGGCGGCGAGGCGCGGGGGGAGGGAGAGGACCGAGCCCCCGCGCGTATGCCGTTGCGCGCTCGAGCGGCTGTTTTTATTTCCCCGGGGTCGCGAACCCGATGCCCTCGAAGACCGCCGTCGCCTCCGGCCCCCGCAGGAACTCGACGAAGGCCTTGGCCGCCCCCTCTTCCTTCGTGCACTGCAGGATCGCGGCTGGATAGGTGATGGGCTGATGACTGCCCGCCGGCGCAACGGCGACGACCTCGACGCCCTGCGAGGTCGCGGCGTCCGTGCTGTAGACGACGCCGCAGTCCACCGCACCGGCGGCGACCTGCGCCAGGACTTCCTTCACGTTGCTGGCGAAGCTGATGCGGCTCTTGGCGTTCAACTCGTCCCAAAGTCCGAGATGCTTGTAGATCTGCTCGGAGTACTGGCCCACGGGGACGTCGGAGTTGCCGAGCGCGACGAGCGCGACCTTGTCCGTCGCGACGTCCTTGAAGTCGGCGATGCCCTTCGGGTTCACGCCCTTGGGCACGATCAGGACGACCTTGTTGGACACGATATCAAAGCGCGTGCCCTTGAGGACGAAATCGAGCTTTTCCGTGTTGACCTTGGGGTCGGCGTCGACATCGATCTGGTTCATCTGTTTCTGCCCCGCCGAGATGAAGATGTCGCAGTCCGCGCCCTCCTGGATCTGCGTCTTCAGCGTGCCGCTGGAGTCGAAATTGTAGACGATCTTGACGTCCGGCGCGACCGCCTTGTACAGCTCGGCGATCTTGTTCAGCGACTCCGTCATCGACGCCGCCGCAAACACCGTTATCGTCTTCTCCGCCGCCAATCCCGCCAACGGCGCCAGGCAGATCCCGGCGCACAGGAACAGGACCGACAGCATACCGCGCAACATGCCTTTGCTTTTTCTCATCATCACTTGACAACCTCCCCTTATGCTCGAAGCCGAATGTGACCCGCAATCGCGCATGCAGTATATCGCAAACGAGTTGCATATGCAATCGAATTGCCAATGTGCATGCCGCGATATTGCGCGAGGGATCCGCTTTTTTCAAATGCGGCAGACTTGAAAGTTTCAATTTTTTCGATAGAATAGCCTTGAGGAAGTAACAGAAAAATCAATCATTCGAGCGATTTGCGCCACATTTCAACCAACCGAAGCGCCCCGCAGGCGTGCCACGATTCACCCGCCCGCGCCTGCCGCAGTGTCACGATGCGGCAATCTCCGCCCGCTCCGCACACGATTTCGGTCGCTCGACGCTATGGGAGGTATCGCCTTGGCAAAACTCGCTCCGGTCATCGCACTCGACCATGAAAAATGCGTCAACTGCTTCAAGTGCATCGCGGCGTGTCCGGTCAAATACTGCAACGTCGTCACGGAGGACTCGGTCGATATCGACCACGACCTTTGCATCGGTTGTTGCGCCTGCGTGGAGGAGTGTTCCCACGAGGCGCGGCGCGGCGTGGACGACTTCGACCGCTTCATGGAGGACGCCCGGCGGCGCGCGCCCATGGTCGCCATCGTCGCCCCTGCCATCGCGGCGGAGTTCCCCGGGCAGGAGTTGCACATCAACGGCTGGCTCAAGAGCATCGGGGTGGCGGCCGTCTTCGACGTCTCCTTCGGCGCGGAACTCACGGTCAAGAGCTATCTGGAGTACGCGAAACGGGGCGGCGCGACGCCGATCGTCGCACAACCCTGCCCCGCCATCGTCACCTACTGCGAGATCTACCAACCGGAACTGCTGAAGTACCTCGCGCCCGCGGACAGCCCCATGCTGCACGCGATCAAGTACATACGCGAGTTCCAACCCGCATACCGCAACCACAAGATCGTCGCCGTCTCCCCCTGCTATGCGAAGCGGCGCGAGTTCGACGAGACCCGCCTTGGAGACTACAACGTCACCTTCCAATCCCTGCGGGACCATTTCGAGCGGCAGGGCATCCGCCTTCAGACCTTCCCGGAGGTGCAGTACGAGAACCCGCCGGCGGAGCGCGCCGTCACCTTCTCCTCCCCGGGCGGCCTGCTGCAGACCGCCATGCGTGAGGAGCCGACGTTGCTGCGAAAGACGCGGAAGATCGAGGGACCGCACGCGATCTACCCCTATCTGCAGGAGCTTCCCGAGAATATCCGCCAGAACGTCGCCCCCCTCCTCGTGGACTGCCTCAACTGCGAACGGGGCTGCAACGGCGGCACGGGCACGACGAAACAACACGCCTCCATCGACAAGATGGAGGCCGACGTGGAGCGGCGCGCCGCCCAGATGAAGGAGTACTGGGCGACGGAGGGCAAACCCAGGCTCGACGAGACGCTCGACGACAGCTGGAAACCCGGCCTCTACGACCGCCGCTACGAGAACCGCAGCGGCTATTCCTCCGTGCGCACGCCGAGTCAGGAACAGCTTCGCGAAATCTACTCCAAAATGGGCAAGAGCGGCGGCAGCGAGGACATCTTCAACTGCGGCTTCTGCGGCTACGGGACGTGCGAGAAGATGGCGACGGCCATCTTCAACGACCTGAACCTCCCCAAACACTGCCAGCACTTCGCGCTCGCCGAGGCCAAGGACGCCAAGAGCGAGACGGAGGAGCAGATGGATCGCATCATGGCGATGCGCAGCCAATCGTCCGAGTTGACGGAGAAACTCATGCAGCAACTCGCGACGCTGCAGGAGAACAACCGTACGCTTCTCGACCTGGCCGCCCGCATGTCGCAGACGACCGACAACCAGAAAAAGGACCTCGACGAAGTCGGCCATGCCATCTCGCAATCGGAGAAGACGCTGGAGAATTTCGACCCCATCGTCCGCTCCATCACGTCCATCGCCCGTCAGACCGGGCTGCTCGCGCTGAACGCCGCCATCGAGGCGG
>DAIRUD010000103.1:0-6867 GCA_036803565.1 Synergistaceae bacterium
CACGCCGCCAGCGTTCATCCTGAGCCAGGATCAAACTCTCCTTGGCTTTCGTGTATCATTGACCGGATGGTTCGTTCGTATACTATGCACCGTATTCTATTGGCAAGGTACGATGTCTCGCCGCGAGGCGCGACGTCTGAAAATATAGCACGCTTGCGGTAAAAGCGCAATACCCTTTCTCGTTTTTTTCGGAGAAAGTTTTCGCGTCGCGGGGAAAATAATGATATGATCGGCACTGCGGAATCGCGTCCGCCTCCTTCCCTCCCTATGGATAATCTGATAGAGTTGGAGCGATTTCAAATTGACGTGCCGTTTCGGAGGTTAAGAACATAGATGAGAGACGATCGCAGCCGGGAGACGCAGAACCGCGACGGAGAACGCACCCCGATCAGGCTTTTCTCGATATTCAAAGGATTTTTCCTCTTTCTGCTCTTTCTTCTGATCGGCGCGGCGGCCTTCGCCTCGGTGCTGGTCGTCATCATGCTGCAGGACATCACCAAGGACCTCCCCCAGATTATCGAGCTCAAGACGCCGAGCCTGACCTCCACTGTCTACGACCGTAACGGCGGGGTCATCGCGAAACTCTTCGAGGAGAACCGCACCTGGGTCGGCATCAACGAAATCTCCCCCTGGGCCAAGAAAGCCGTGCTGGCCGCCGAGGACAGCGAATTCTACGAGCATCGGGGCATCCGTATCAAGGCGATCATCCGGGCGATGGTCCGGGACCTGGAGCGGGGCGGCGCGAAACAGGGCGGCAGCACGATCACCCAGCAGCTCGCGCGCATGCTCTTCCTCAGCAGGGAGCGCACGCTGCAGCGCAAGGCCAGCGAGGCGATCATCGCCGTGCGCATGGAACGGCGCTATACGAAGGACGAGATCTTGGAAATGTATCTCAACATGGCCTATTTCGGCCACGGCGCCTACGGCATCGCCGCGGCTTCCCAGAATTATTTCGGCAAACCCCCCTCGGAGCTCACCCTCGCCGAGGCCTCCATCCTGGCCGGCCTGTTGCCGGCGCCCAACTCCTACACCCCCCTGCGCAACCCCGAGAGGGCCAAGACGCGGCAGAACTACGTCCTCTCCCGGATGGTCGACACCGGCATGATCACGCAGGAGGAGCGCGGTGCGGCCTACGCCAAGGAGCTGACCTACGCGCGGAGCGCCGACTCGAAGATCGCCTTCGTGATGGAGGACGCCCCCTACTTCGTATCCCATATCCTTTTCAAAGAGCTGCTGCCCACGTACGGCAGGGACCGGGTCTATCGCGGCGGCCTGAACATCCACACGACGATCGACATGAAGCTGCAGCGGCACGCGGAGTCCGTCGTCTCCAAGATGAAGTTCGAAGGAGCCCTCGTCACGCTCGACCCGCACACGGGGGAAATCCTCGCCATGGTCGGCGGCCGCGATTTCGAGAAGAGCAAGTTCAACCGTGCCACGCAGGCCTACCGCCAACCGGGCTCCTCCTTCAAGCCGATCGTCTACGCGGCGGCCTTCGAGGGCGGATACCGCCCGGTGGACAGGGTGCTGGACGCCCCGTTGAAGTTTCGCAACGGTTGGTCGCCGAAGAACAGCGACGGAAAGTTTCGCGGCGAGATAACGATCACCGAAGCCCTTCCCCTTTCGATCAACACAGCGGCGGTGCGCATGGCGCAGGTAATCGGGGTGGGACCGATCCGCAATCAGGCGAAGAAAATGGGCATCACGACCCCCTATCTCCCCGAGGACCTCTCCATCGCCCTCGGATCGAGCAGCCTGACGCCCATGGAAATGTGCGTCGCCTTCAGCTCGTTCGCCAATAACGGACACCGGGTGGAACCGTTCGGAATCAAGCAGATCATCGACAACAACGGCAACGTCATCGAACAGAACGGCCCGCAGATCTCCAACGCCATGTCCCCCGAGACGTCGGTCACCATGCGCTCCCTCCTCATGCAGGCCGTCAGCTGGGGAACGGGCACACGAGCGCAGATCAAGGACTACCAGGTATTCGGGAAAACCGGGACGACGAACGACTTTACGGACGTGTGGTTCGTCGGCGGGACGCCGGACCTCGTGTCCGTCGTCTACATCGGCAACGACAACCACAAGTCGCTGGGCCGCGCCTTCGGCGGCACGGTGGCCGCGCCGGTCTGGAAGGAATACATGGAAAAGGCCGTGGGGATTATGGGAACGCCGAAGAAGTTTACCGTGCCGCCGGGGACGGGCGTCCAGTCGGTGACGGTCTGCCGCATGACGGGCTTCGTCGCGACGAAGAGCTGCCCGAAGAAGGCCAACATCATGATGCCCGTCGGCCAGGTGCCCGACTCCTCCTGCCCCTGGCACGGCGGGGACGTGAGCGCCGCGCGCAACGACCCCAACTCGCCGGTACTCGTCCTCACGCCCGAGGATGAGGACCTGCGCGGGCAATATCAGCTTCAGCAGCTCAACGAGGCCGAGGCGCTGCCGCAGAACGTGCAGGAGACGCAGGACGCGGGCTACGTCCCGCCGCCGCCCACGATCATGGACCCCTACCAGAACGACCCGACACCGGCGACGGAGGTCGAAAAGCGCTATCAGGAACTTCTGGAGCGGTATAACATTAAATAGAGCGGCAGGAACGGCGTTTTAATCGCAACCGGCCATTGTTTGTGCATGCTGCGTAGAGAAACACCCTTCCTGGGGTCTCTCTCGGCGAGGGTGTTTCGTTTCGCGGCATTTAGCCACAGACGGCAACAATGATTTCTTATTTAACCTGTTCTAAAGTTCCCGGTGATAGACGAAATCCGACGCACTCGGCTCGGCGATCTGCCGAAAGAGTTGAAGAGCGTACCGGTCCGTCATGCCGGAGATGCGGTCGATCGCCTCGCGCGCATCGAGGCCCTGCGCCTCGCGGGCATGCCGGTACAGTCCCCGGATGACGTTGGCGACCTTCGGCTCCTCCCTGCGAATGGAGGCGTTGGAGTATACGGAGTCGTATAGAAATTGCCGCAGAACCTCGATCTGCTCCAGCGCCGCGGCGCTGAAGCGGATCTCCCCCGCGCGGCTTTCGTCGACCACGTCGAGCACGAGCGCGTTGATTCGCGCGCCGTGACTCGCGCCGAGAACCGTGAGGACGGATCGCGGAATCCGCTCCTCCTCCAGGATCCCCGCGCCGAGAGCATCGTCCAGGTCGTGGTTGAGGTACGCGATCGAATCCGAGACCCGCACCACCCAGGCCTCGATGGTGGAGGGAGATTCCAGGAAGAAGCCGTTCCGGACGTCCACCTGCCCCTTCGAGTGCTGCAAAATGCCCTGTCGCACCTCCCACGTCAAGTTCAACCCGACACCGTCGCGCTCCAACACGTCGACGACGCGCAGGCTCTGCTCGGCGTGGCGAAACCGCGGCATGCCCTCTTCCCTCGTGATCTCCTGCAGCACGCGCTCCCCCATATGCCCGAACGGCGTATGTCCGAGATCGTGCGCCAGGGCGATGGCCTCGGTTAGGTCCTCGTTCAGCCGCAACGCGCGGGCGATGGTCCGTGCGATCTGGGAGACCTCCAGCGTGTGCGTCAGGCGCGTCCGGGGGTGGTCGCTTTCGGGCAGGAGCAAGACCTGCGTCTTGTGCTTGAGGCGGCGAAAGGACTTGCTGTGGATGATCCGGTCGCGGTCGCGCTGAAAGGCCGTGCGGATGGGACAGGGAGCCTCCGACCGTTCCCGGCCCCTGCTGTCGGCGGAGGCGCAGGCCCAGGGCGCGAGCCACTCCCGTTCCCGCTGTTCCCACGCCTCCCTGCACGTAAGCTGCGACCTTGCAAGCATATCCTTTTCGTCCTTCATTTTCGCACGATCTCCAGTTTCCGGATCACGCCGCGTCCGCGCAGGACCCGCACATCGGCGAAAACGGCGTGCTCCCGCATGGCCCGCTCCAACTCCAACCCCGTCCCCTCCGGAACATAATACACGCCGAGGCCGTAGTCGCAGGTCAGCGAGGAGGAACCCCAGCGCCGCTGCGGGCGCGCCTCGAGATAGATACCCCCTCGGGGCGGTTGCGCGGAGACACCGGCGACGGAGGCCACGCCCTTTTCATCGAGCGCCAGGTGAACATACAGCGCCCGTTCCGCGTCGGCCAGCTCGCGCAGCTCCTCCGTGACGAATTTTTTGGGGATGTCGGATATTTCGTAGTCCAAACGGACGTAATCGCCGCGCAGAAGATCGCGCGGATCGACCGGGCGGGTTTCCAGCAGCACGGCCGTTCCGAGGGAGAGAACGACAACATTCCGGATGGGGATGTTGAGCAGGAGGAGCGTCGGCAAGACCGCGATGGCGAGGTATTTCCAGATACACTTCCGTTTCGCGTCGTTCATCATTCTCCCTCTTGCCGCCCTTCTTCGGGAAGCGACAGGCCTCCCTCGACGGCCTTGCTCCAACGCCGATACCCCCATGCGACCAGAAGCAGAATCGCCCCTCCGGTGAGAAAAAACAGGGATTTCGACATAAAGCTGTGGAACATGCTGAAGTACCAGCGCATCAACAATGCGCAGAAGAGGAACGTCGCGAAACCCCCTCCCCGATACCGCCGCATGATGCGGGAGACCAGATAACCGCCGAGGACGGCGCTGGCGATGATCGCGGCGGGCAGGGAGGCGGGAAAGTGTCCGCGTACCCGCCAGACGTCCGGAAACGTCAACGAAAAACCGGCGACGGCGACGAACAGCAGCCCCTGCCAATCCAACTCCCCGGAATCGACTCGGCGCGCGACGAGGAGGATCGCGCTTCCCAGGAGGATCACGCCGAAGACGTAGGGCAGGGCCGTGCGCCCGCTGCTGTTCAGCACGCAGATCCAGGTGAACCAGTTGAGGATGAGAAAATTGCTCCAGAAGACCGCCCGCGCCGGTCCCCCGACGACGAGGCGTTTCAGGCCGGAAAGGCCGTCCCGCGTCTCCGCCCGCGTTTCACTCCGCCAAAACCACCAGGCGACCACCACAAGCAAGGCCAGCACTAGCGTGGGCTGCCAGGGGGAAAAGAGCGTCGTCGGATCGAAGATCACGTCCCGCGACCTGCCCCAATTATTGGCATAAATGCGGTCTACACCCTCAACGTAGAATGCATTTATGTAGCCTGCGGCGACACAGCCATATAGAAGATAAATCGGCATTCCGCGCACGATCAGCAACGTCGGCAGATATGCCAACAACCAGGCGCCCAGCAAACCGTTCAGCGTGCCTTGGATATGAAAGATCTGCGACATCAGCGCGACGCCGCCCAGCAACAGAAACCCGGAGAGGAACAGCAACAGGTTCGCCCCCAGCCGCCTGCCCCTCGCCTCGCAGGCACAAGCGGCGCCGACCGCGCCGACATAGCCGCCCACGATCAGAACGATCCGTGCCAGAGGAGGAATCGCCTGCCAGTTGGCGGCGATGAAGCTCAGGATGCCGATACCGATCATGACGACGCCGAGCGTCAGCACGACGGTCGGCAGTCCGCGCACGATTCCGTAGCGCTCCAATATGCCCGCGCGCTGCGCGTCGGTGATCAACCCGTCGGCCACCCACCGGCCCGACTCCTCCGCCAGAAAGCGATGCCGGGATTCGGATATTTTTCGTTCCATAGAGCGATTCTCCTTAAGCCAACAACCCGCCCTCACTTTACGGAAAAGGCATCCCGTATGATGCGGGCGGATTGCTAGCGATTACACATGATACTCGTTGTTGTTGATTGTACGTTGTTCTTTTCATCCGAAACATCTACCACATCGCTACTATTTCCACCAATATATGTAGCGTTCCCAATGTGAATGCGCAAATGCACATCACTTTTGGTATTTCCGGGATTACCGCCAAAGACCGACATCATTTTCCCTATCGCATCGGCGAGTTTTCTCATCATGCGAGCCTCCCAATCAAGACGAGGAGGCCTTTACTCCAGCACCCCCAGCGCGGCGTGGGCGGCGGCCAGGCGCGCCACGGGGACGCGGAAGGGCGAGCAGCTCACGTAGTCGAGGCCGATCTGGTGGCAGAAAGCGACGCTCGACGGATTGCCGCCGTGCTCGCCGCAGATGCCGAGCTTGATGTCCGGGCGTTTGGCGCGCCCCTTTTCGACGCCGATCTTCATCAGGCCGCCGACGCCCACGCGATCGAGCGTATCGAAGGGGTTGTGCTCCAACACGCCCTGTTCCACATACTCGCCGAGAAACTTGTTCTCCGCGTCGTCGCGCGAATAGCCGAAGGTCGTCTGCGTCAGGTCGTTGGTACCGAAGCTGAAGAACTCCGCGTACTCCGCGATCTCGTCGGCGATCATCGCCGCGCGCGGCAGCTCGATCATCGTGCCGACCTCGTAGGGAACCGTCGTCCGCTCCCGCTCCATAATCTCGCCGGCGATCCGCACCGCCATCTCCTTCAGGCGGCGCATCTCCTCGCGGACGCCGATCAGCGGCATCATGATCTCGGGGAACACCTTCAGACCGCGCGCGGCGACCTCGCAGGCAGCCGTTATAATCGCGCGCACCTGCATCTCGTAGATCTCCGGATAGACGATGCCCAACCGGCACCCCCGGAAGCCGAGCATCGGGTTCGCCTCGTGCAGCTCGTATGCGCGCGCCATCTCCGCCCGGATCGTCTCCGCCCGGGGGCTGTCCGGGTCGATGGAGGCGAGCTCCTTCTCGAACTCGGGAATCTTGGGCAAAAACTCGTGCAGCGGCGGATCGAGGAGGCGAATCGTCAC
The DNA here is from genome assembly GCA_036803565.1 of Synergistaceae bacterium. Taxonomy (GTDB): domain Bacteria; phylum Synergistota; class Synergistia; order Synergistales; family Synergistaceae; genus DAIRUD01. The sequence goes on from DAIRUD010000103.1 coordinate 6,679, forward strand.
GGGCAGGCCGTCCATGGCCTCGAAGATGCCGATGAAATCCGCGCGCTGCATCGGCTCCAACTGCGCCAGCGCCGCGACGCGCTCCTCGCGGCTGCGGGCGATGACCATCTTCTGCATGGCGGGCAGGCGATCCGCCGCCATAAACATATGCTCCGTCCGGCAGAGGCCGATCCCCTTGGCCCCGAAGCC
>DAIRUD010000104.1:0-6853 GCA_036803565.1 Synergistaceae bacterium
CGGGGCAGCAAACCCCGGCCCATCACACCGGCCTACTGGCCGAGCTGGTGTGCAGCAATTCGCTGGGGGCCGACCTTCCCACCAGCCCCGCCGGAATTCTCAAGGAGGAGCTGCGCACCTTGCGCAGCCTCGTCCTTCGTTGCGCGGAGGAATCGCGCGTCCCCGCCGGGAAGGCGCTGGCCGTCGACCGGGCGGGCTTCGCCCTGCGCGTGACGGAGGCGGTTTCCGGTCATCCGCAGATCACATTGATCCGGGAGGAAGCGACGGGCTTCCCCGACGCGCCGACGATCCTCGCCACAGGCCCTTTGATGCGGGGAGGGATTGCCGACCGCCTCCGCGCCGCGGTGGGGGAAGATTACTTCTTTTTCTTCGACGCCGCCGCGCCGATCGTGGCCATCGACTCCGTCGATATGGGTTTCGCCTACCGCGCCAACCGCTACGGCGAGGGGGACGACTACGTCAACTGCCCGCTCGGCCGGGAGGGGTACGAGGCCTTTTGGCGCGCGCTCGTCGATGCGGAACGCGTGCCGCTGCACGCCGTCGACGTTCGCGGCGACGGCGATGCGCCCGTGTCGAAGGAAAGCGGCGAAGGTTCCCGCAGGAAGAAGCAATTCTTCGAGGGCTGCCTGCCGGTGGAGGTCATGGCGGAGCGCGGCATCGACACGCTGCGCTTCGGCCCCATGCGCCCGGTCGGCCTGCCCGACCCGCGCACCGGCCGCGAGCCGTACGCGCTGGTGCAGCTCCGCCGCGACAACGCGGAGGGAACGCTGTACAACCTGGTCGGCTTCCAGACCAACCTGCGCTGGCCGGAGCAGGAGCGCGTCTTCCGCATGATCCCGGCGCTGGCGGGCGCGGAGTTCGTGCGCAAGGGCGTGATGCACCGCAACGCCTTCGTCTGCGCCCCCCGCGTGCTCGACGCCCATCTGCGCCCGACGCGGGAGGGCGTCCTCGTGCGCGGGGACCTCTTCCTCGCCGGACAGATCACCGGCGTCGAGGGCTATGTCGAGAGCGTCGCCATGGGCCTCGTCGCCGCGACCAACCTGCACGCGCACCTATCCGGCAACGCCATGCCGGAGTGGCCGCGCGAGACGGCGATCGGCTCCCTGCTGCACTACCTCCGCACGGCCGAGCCCGAGACGTTCCAACCGATGAACGTCAACCTCGGCATCTTCCCCCCGGTGGAGATCCCACGCCAGCCCGGCAAGAGGAAAAAACCGACGAAACAGGACCGCTGCCTCCTCTATGCCCAGCGCTCGCGCGCGGCGCTGGAGAGTTTCCTCTCCGGTTTATAAGCAACGTCGGGTGACGGCGGCAAGTCGGGCGGTAAAACGCTTGGGGAAATGCGATACCCGGCTGGCGTTTCCGTAAAACGAGTTCTCGGCGGAGGAGGCGCTTTGCCCTTACGGCAACCCTATCGCCGCCGCGCAACCTGGCGAACGCGCGGCCTTCATTTTTTGCCGGGCGGCGTGTCCGCATCCCCATCGCCGGTTTTCGCGGTACCGTACAGGACGGTTGCGTAACTCGTGCCGCACTCGACGCGGCGTCCCAGGATATCCGACGAATCCATGCGCTCCAGGAGGACGCCCTTTTCCGCGCCGAGCTCCCGAAACAGATGGAGGACGAGCGTCGCGGCGCGCCGCGCGTCGACGTCCAAACGGCCGGTCCGCAGGGGCGCGATGTCCGTCAATACCGCGAGCGTGTGCCGATCCTCGGCCGCCATCCCCTCCGGCGTCTTGTAATGCGACAGGTCCATGCTCAGCAGGATCAGGTCGTCCGGCCCCATCTCACCGGCCATGTACTGTTTCAGCAACAGCAGGGCGGCGTCCGGCGTATCCGCGTGCAGGACCATCGGGACGATCGTCGCGTTGGGGAAGCAGCGGGCGATGAAGGGGATATGGATGGTGATCCCGTGCTCCCCGGCAAAGAGGGGCGCGTCCGCCTCGGCCACGGACAGGCCGGGAAGACCGCGCTTCGCGGCGGCATCGGCCCGCAGGATGCGGCCCGCCGTCCGCCAGTCGCCGTCGCACACGGCGACGTACCGGCGCGCCCTTTGGAAATGGTCGGGCGACAACAGCCATACGCGGCGAATCCGGTCCGAGGCTATCCGCTCGTAGAAGCGCGCGATCATGTCCAGCGCAAGCTCGTGATGCGGCACGATGCCGCCGAGGATGCGGCCTTCGACAACACATTCCGCCGCGCCGTGCACAGACGCATATCGACGCGCGACATCGTCCTCGAAAGGCGACGTCAACATCGCGCCCGCAGCGGCGGCGCAAAGCACCGCGAGCAGGAACGCGCAGCCTGCGACGACCGTAAGCAAATATGCCCTTGCCTTCATCGTTCGATCATAACACACGGCGGGCAAACGCACGGACGTTCCGGATGCGAAGCGCGGCGCGCTCCGCCTACTCGTCGTACTCCTTCGTCCTGCGCCAGGGGCAGTCGTAGCGCTCGCAATCCTCGCAGAGGCACTGCGCGCTGGCCGCGCCGTAGCCCGGGCCGACGCCGACCAGCGTCGAGTTCGTCTTCTGCGGCACCATCATGAAATATTGGTTCAGCGTCACGCCGATCCGCTCGATCGGCAGCAGCGCGAGCAGGTCCCCCTGCCCCTCGACCGGCCACCCCTCAAGGGAGCCCGGCTGCATGACGGGACCGACGCCCCAGCCGCGCGACGCGCAGTAACCCTCCACGGCCCCGCGGAAGCGCTTGTGCGCCGCGTTCAGGGCCAGCACGCCGACGATGTCCATCAAGTAGGCGTCGATGACGTTTCCCGCCTCCTCCAGATCGCGGATCCGTTGCGACAGTTCCGGGCCGACCGTTCCGACGCCCACGAAACACTCCCGCGCACCGTCTAGCAGGTTCGTCCGCGGCCCGATCCGCAACCGGCGCAGCAGCGTGCCGTCGCCGCTCAGGATATCCGCGCACCCCGCCCCGGCGTCCGGCTCGACGCGGTAGCAGGCCCAGCAGAGCTTCGGCGTCCACAGCGCCGCCGCCTCCGCCAGCACCTTGTCGATGTGGGGCAGAAAGCGCTCCGGCCGCTTGACGTTGCCCATCTGACGCTGCAACTGCGCCGCCTCTACAGAGATCTCCGGCTCCAGAATCACCACTTCGCCGCACAGCGTCCTCATGCGCGCTCCCCCCCCTCCCGCACGGAAAACAGGATCCGTGACCAGAGCAGGACCTCCTGCGTGCCGCCGCTGATCCGGGCCGTTTCGTCGTGGCGCTCCCAGTCGATCGGGGCGTCGTGTGCGCCCGCCTCCCCGGCCAGCCCCTCCAACCAGGGGATCATGAACGCCACGCTCTCCTCGACGGCGCCGTCCAGCGTCTCGTAATCGCGCACGCCGTCCGGCATGTGCACGCGGAACTTGCCGGATTTCAGCGGCGTGACGAGGACGGTGTGCTGCATGAAGAACGTCCCGACCGCCGCGCCGACCGCGCCCGCGACCGCCGCGTTCTCCGGCAGGACGGCCTCCTCGCCCAGCATGCGGGCCGTCCGCCCCAGGAACGCCCACGACGGAGCGCCGACGCCGATGAGGTCGGCGTTCAGCCGCAGCCGCACATTCGGTTCGTCCTCCGGCTGCGCACTCCGCAACGCGAGCGCCGTCAGCTCGCTTTCGCACGTCGCCGGGGAAATCCGCCGACTCCCGGAGAGGGCCTTGAAGAAAACCTCGCCCGCCGCCAGCGCCGAAACGCGCTCGCAGGCCTCCAGACACAGTTCCTCGACGGCGCAGGGCCGCGCCGGATGCGCCGCCAGGATGCGCGCGCCGACGACGGACGCCTCGTCCGGCCACTTGTCGAGCCGCTTCAGCACCAACAGCGAATCCGTCGGCGTGAACGAGGCGATCGTCAGGAGGCCGCGCTCCTCGTACTTGTCGATATTGCGCACAATGGCCTGCCCCACGCCGAGCGACTCGCCGTCCATGAGCTGCTCCAGCGTCGTCGGGCCGGCGCGCAGTTTCGCCGCGATGCGCTCCTCGTGCGCGCCTTCGGGGCTCGCCCCCTTGCCGGAGAAGAAGATCAGCGGCTCCCGGGTGGCGTGCCCCGCCGCCTCCACTTCCAGCAGCAGCGACAGGACGCGCGGATCGCGCTGGGCGGCGACGGCGAGCGGGACGACCCGCCGCGGGCCGACCTTCAGCGCCCCGTCCTTCATCCGCGAGATGCGGCTGTCGCCCCCCAGCCCGAACGTCCGGATGTCGATCGTCCGCACGAGAATCTGGTGGCCGCCGATCACCGCCCCCTCGTTCTTGGGGATGGGGTTGCCGAACGGGTCGAGCCCGACGATGTCCGTCGTCGTGCCCCCGATGTCGACGACCCAAGACCTGCGCCCCTTGCCACGGGCCGCGCCGAGAAAGCGCGCGCCCATGGCGCTGGCCGCCGGACCGGAAACGATGGTCTCGACCGGGTGGCGCTCGGCCCACTCGTCGCTGACCAGCGAACCGTCCCCGCGGACGATCGACAGCGGCGCGTCGACGCCGAGGTTTTTCAGCACGCGCTTGACCGCCTGCAGCAGCCGCATGACGATGGGGATCAGCCCGGCGTTGATCGAGGCGGTCGTCGCGCGTTTGAAGGCGTCGAGCTCCGAGACCAACTCGTGCCCGCAGGTGATCGACAGGCCCGGGTGCCGCGCGCGCAGCAGGTCGCGCGCACGGATCTCGTGCGACGGGTTGCGAACGGAGAAATACCCGGACAGGGCGATTCCGTCCACCCGATTCGCCAAAAGTTCCCCGCAGGCCTCCAGCACAAGCGCCTCGTCCAGCGGCTCCCGCTCGTTGCCCCGGATGTCGTGCCCTCCCGGCAGCACCTTCACGCGAACGTCGCCGAACAGCCCCCGCTCGATCGCCGCCTCCACGTCCCGCTCCTTGTAACCGATCAGGATCAAACCGGCCGACGCCATCTTGTTCTCCACCGTCGCGTTCGTCGCCAGCGTCGACGCCAGGTGCACACCGGCGATCTCCCCCGCGTCGACGGACTCCAGAATCCCGGCGACCCCCTCCCCGATCGTGGACAGAAGGTCGTCGTGCCTGGTCGGAACCTTCAGGCTCGCCCCGACCGACAGATCGCCGTTCGAGAGGAACGCAAGGTCCGTAAACGTCCCCCCCGCGTCGATGCCCAATATTCCGCCCTTGCCCTCCATCCGCAAGCCTCCCGTCCTCTTTCTCAGGAATGTCGTAAATCGTAAAACGGAGCCTGATCGCCCGCGGAACACGGCGGTCAAGGCTCCGTCCCCCATGTCACGAGAGACCGGAGAAGCGTACCGCTCTCACCGGTCGGGAGGGAACAGCCCCGCGATCACCGCGCGGTCGGCCTCCCCCGCGTCGATCAGCCTGCCGCCCCCAGGATCTTGTTGGCCTCGACGACGGCCGTCGAGGCGTCCTCGGCGTAGCCGTCCGCCCCGATCTTCTCGGCCCACTCGCGCGAGACGGGCGCGCCGCCGACCAGGATCTTGATGCTGTCGCGGATACCCGCCTCCTTGGCCATCTCGACGAACTCCTTCTGCGCGGGCATCGTCGTGGAGAGCAGGGAGGAGAGCCCGACGATATCGGGCTTGTGCTCCTTGACCAGCTCGATCAGCTGCTCGTTGGGCACGTCCTTGCCGGCGTCGACGATCTCGTAGCCGCTGGCGCTGAAGATCATGCCGACCAGGCTCTTGCCGATGTCGTGCACGTCGCCCGCGACGGTGGCGATGAGGCACTTGCCGCGCTTTTCGATCTGGTCGCCGACGCCGAAGCGCGCCGAGAGGTCGTCCATCACCCCCATCGTGATATCCGCCCCCAGCAGCAGCTCGGGGAGGAAGATCTCGCCCTCGTTGAAGAGCTCGCCCATCTGCTGCAGGCCGAGCGTGATGCCCTCGTTGAGAATCTCCATCGGCGGGATGTTCTCGTCCAAAGCCTTGGCCACGAGGCCCTTCACCTCGTCGCGATCGAGTTCCACGAGCGCGCTGATCATCTTGCCGAACAATTCCTGCTTGCCCATATGATTGTACCCCCTCGTCCTCTTTGTCGTCTTACTTCGCGATGATCGCGTCGAGCTTCTTGCTCATCGCCTCGTCGATGTCCGCCGGTTTCGTGTAGTTCTTCATCACCTTCGGGTACATCTCCTTGATGCGCTTGCGCATGGTGTGCGCCAGCGGATCCTTGTCCAGCGCCAGGTACCCCCGGTCCATGATCCGCGGCAGGAAGGTCTCCTTCTTGAAGTTCTCGAAGGTGTGCTTGGTGCGGACGAAGTCGCCGCCGTAGCCGACCTCCTTGAAGACCTCGATGTCGCAGGTGCGGTCGTTGACCTCGATGCCGCGCAGCACGCGCTTGATCCACCCGGCGATCTCCCAGTCGAGCATCAGCGTGTCGAGGTTGATGGCGTTCTCGTCGGCGAAGAGGCCCATGCCCGTGCACATGTTGCACTGCGCCAGCGCCGGCAGCAGTCCCGTGCCCATCTTCTCCATGCCCAGCTGCACGTCGACGCCCTTGGTGTCGGCGAGGATGGCGCCGCCGCCGCAGGGCAACCCGTAGTACTTGGCCAGCTGCGTCGTGGCCACGCGCTGCATGGGGAACTCCGGCCCGCCGTGCGAGCAGGTCGCGGCCTTCATGTCGAGCAGGCGCGCCCAACTGGCGTAGACGAGCGGCACCTCCGGGTTGACGGCCTTGGCCAGGACGAAGGTGTGCAGGATCTCGGCGTTGGCGCACACCAGGTTGCCCGCCAGCGTCGCCGGCCCGGTTCCCCCGGCCATCGGGCCGGACTCGATGAAGAGCGGCGTGCCGGTCAACGCGCACTCGATGGTCAGGTCCGCCACGTCCTGGCGGCAGTGCAGCGGGCTGGTCAGCGTGACCAGCATGGTCATGAAGGGACGCGCCTGGAA
>DAIRUD010000105.1:0-6789 GCA_036803565.1 Synergistaceae bacterium
GATCTCCTGGATGTCGTAGACGGCCACCGGGTCGATGCCGCTGAAGGGCTCGTCGAGCAGGATGAAGGAGGGGCGCATGGCCAGGCTGCGGGCGATCTCCACGCGGCGGCGCTCGCCGCCGGAGAGGGCGTAGCCGGGGGCCGTGGCGATGTGTCCCAGCCCGAACTCCTCGATCAGCCGGTCGCAGTTCTCCTCGATCTCCTTCTCGGGCAGGCGCATTTCGTTCAACACCAGTTTGAGGTTGTCCCGCACGGACAGTCGGCGGAAGATGGAGGCCTCCTGCGGTAGGTAGCCGACGCCGCGCCGGGCGCGCATGTACATCGGCATCTGCGTGACCTCTTCCTCGCCGATGAAGACCTTCCCGGAGTCGGGCAGGATGCGGCCGACGATCATGTAGAAGGTCGTGCTTTTGCCCGCGCCGTTCGGCCCCAGCAGGCCGACGATCTCCCCCGTGCCGACGGAGATGTTCACGCCGTCGACGACCTCGCGTCTCTTGAAACCCTTGTGGAGGTCCTCGGCCCGCAAGACGATGTTGCCGCGCGGAGGGGTCTGCGCTTCCATTCCGCTAGTCCGGCAGGGTGATGGTCATGGTCGGCCGTCCCAGCGCCTCGACGCGTCCCGTGTCGAGGTGGTAGACGACGCTGCCCGCGCGCAGGTTTCTCCCCGCCTGCTCGACGGCGGCGTTGCCGGAGATGACCACCGTGCCCCGCGCCAGCGAGTAGACGCCCTTGTTGCCGGTGATGTGGGTGATTTCGCCCTCGTTGCGCATCGTCAGGACGACCTGCCCCTCGGCGGTGAGGTCGGAGAGCGCCCCGTCGGGCGCGATCGTGCCGTTCGCCTTGGCGGCGGAGAGCGTCACGCCGCGCTCCGTGTCCGCGTACCTGCGGATGTTCCTGGCCTCGACGGCGTCGCCGTTGCGCGCGACTTCGTCGGCGTCGATGGAATAACTGCCGAAGGTGCCGAGCACGTTGCCGATGGCGCGGTAGTTGTCGCTGCCCGCCAGCCACGTCGCGGCGTCGGAGGTCATGGCGTCGTCGCCGCGCAGCAGCGAGACGTCCCCGGAGGCGACGATCGTCCGGGTCTCGCCCTCCCGCTGCCGGATGCGCATCGTCTCGCAGGTGACGTCGAGCGACTGGGCGTAGAACGTGCCGCGCACGTTGCCGCGCACGAGGATGTCCCGGCCGTCCTCGGTGCCGTCGGCCTCGTCTCCGGCCAGCTCGCCGTCGACGCTGGAGTATTGGACGTTACCGATGGCCCGGATGCGCTTCATGCCCGGCGCGTACTCCAGGCGGTCGGCCGTGAGCTGCGCGCCCTCCTGCGCCGAGGCGCAGGCCGCGAGGAGCAGCAGGCAGAGCGACGCAAGCGTTTTTCGCAGGAAAAATCCCCTTGTGTGTCCGGTCGAACGCCTCATCATGATTATTGAACCTCCCACGCGCCCGTCGTCCAATTCGCCGCGAAACGCGGGCACGAGGACATTATAGCGCAAAAGCAGGGAGCGACAACGGTGCGCGCCCGCCGCGCACGGGTCTTCTGCGTGCGCCGCCGCGCCGAACCCGCGCGTTCCGCATCCCCTATCCGATCCTCGCGGCCCGGAACATGCGCGCGTAGATCTCCCTGATGACGAGCTGTTTGCGCAGGTTGTACTCCGCGACATCCACCGCCCCGGGGGCAGCCGCCCGCTTTGCCCTTTCGTACAGCTCCCGGTCGTCGGGGCGCGTCTGCAACCACTCCCGGAACATCCTGTGGCGGATGGGTTCCGGGCAATCCGGCCCGAATACGTGCAGATTGGCGCGCGGCGACGCTAGGCGCAGGCAGCGGTGTTGATGCCAGCTCGGCTCCCGGATATAGAGGTCGTAGCCGAGCGCTTCCAGTTGCGGGACGTAGGCGCCCTCGTCGGATGGGTCGGCGACCGTCAGGTCGATGTCGACGACCGGTTTGGCGGCCAGGCCGGGGACGGCGGTGGAGCCGACGTGCTCGACCGCCAGCGCCGCGGCGCCCAGGGCCGCGACGATGTCCTGCCGCAGTTCCCGAAAAATCTCCGGCCAGCGTGGGTCGTGGGCGACAATCTCGACGGCTTCGGCCGGAGGCGTGCCGTGCACCCACGGGTTTTCGCCGGGTAGAGGATCGATGTGTCTGACAACGGCGTCCGCATCCATAACGTATAGGCCTCCGTTTCCTTATCGTATTTTGCGAAAAGCGGTTCATTGCGCGTATTTCGGGCGTTTGGTCGAACACGGCCGGTGTGTTTACGTGGGGAGGATCGCCGATTTTTTTCTCCTGCGCCGTAGAACATGTTCTCGTAAATTTTACGGGAAATCGCGATTATATTTTCGAATGGCGGAGGAGAAGTCGGCAATTTCCGCAATGCGCCCGGATAGAATGAACGAAAACGGAAAACAATTTTTTAAAAATAAAGATTTGCAGGCGACATTTCGGCATTGTTTAACGGTATGCTGAGAAATATTTTACAAATCCTGCATATTTTACGGGATATTTATATCGGGCGATATTTTCCCCAAATAAAGCCAAGAAATGTTTAAATGGCATGAACTTTGCCGCTGTTTTCGAAGGTTTGCGCGGCGAAGAACGATTACAAAATAATGCTATACTGGCAAAGTTTTCCGGTGTCGTGCCTTGAAAATACCAGTTTCAACCGCCGGAAACGGCTTTATTTTCAGGAGGTGTTTCCGGAGTGAGGATAGCTGTGTTGATCAAACAGGTGCCCGCGGTGGACACCGTCAGGATCAACGAGACCACCGGTACGATGGAGCGCGAGGGCGTCGAGTCGGAGCTCAACCCGCTCGACCTGCACGCCCTGGAGGCGGCCATCGGCATCAAAGAGAGCGGAGACGCCAGGGTGACGGCGATTACCATGGGTCCGGCACAGGCCAGGAAGATGCTCTCCGGGGCCGTCGCCATGGGCTGCGACGATGCCGTGCTGCTGACCGACCGCAGGTTTGCCGGGGCGGACACGCTGGCCACGGCGCGGGTGCTGGCCGCCGGCATCGAGAAGCTCGGCGGGTTCGACCTGATCCTGGCGGGGGAGCGCGCGACGGACGGCGAGACGGGGCAGGTCGCGCCCGCCGTCGCCGAAATTCTGCGCCTGCCCGCACTGACCTACGTCAGCGCGATCCGCGAGCTGCGGCCCGGCCACGCGACGATCGAGCGCGCGCTGGAGGGCGGCCACGAGACGCTGCGTGCGCCGCTGCCCGCGGTGTTGTCGGTGATCAAGGAGATCAACCGCCCGCGCCTGACCACGCTGGCGGGAAAGCTGCGGGCGAAGGGCGCGGAGATTCCCGCCTACGGCGCGGACGACCTCGGCCTGCGGGAGGAGGAGATCGGGCTGAAGGGGTCTCCGACCCGGGTGGCCAAGGTCATGTACCCGAAGGTGACCCGCACCGGCAGGCGCTATGTCATGGCGGAGGACGCGGAGGCGGCGCTCGGCGCGCTGTCCGCCTTCCTCGCGGAGAAGGGCTTTCTCGGGGAGGTGGCGGAATGAGCGCGCGGACGGGCGAGGTCTGGACCCTGGCGGAGCTGCGCGAGGGGAAGCTGCACGGCGTCTCCTACGAGCTGCTGGCCTGGGGCCGCGACCTTTCCGATAAGAAGGGTGTGCCGCTGGCGAGCGTGGTGCTGGGCAGCGGCGTTTCCGAGGACGATGTCCAAAGCCTGATCCACCACGGCGCGGACAAGGTCTACGTCGTGGACGAGCCGGAGCTGCGGGATTTCCTCGGCGATGCGCACACGAAGGCGGCAGCGGCGCTGGTCGAGGCGTATGCCCCGGATATCTTCATCGCGGCGGCGACGACGCAGGGGCGCACGCTGATGCCGATCCTCTACGCGACGCTGAAGACCGGCCTGACGGCCGACTGCACGGGGTTGGACATCGAGCCCGGCAGCGGCCTGCTGGTGCAGACGCGGCCCGCCATCGGCGGCAACGTCATGGCCGAGATCAAGACGCCGTCGCACCGGCCGCAGATGTGTACGGTCCGGCCCAAGTCGAAGCGGCCGCTGGCGGCCGACCGCGCGCGCCGCGGAGAGGTCGTGCGCTTCGACGCCGAGGGGCGCGACCTGGCCTCGGTGCTGGAGCGCGTCGCCTTCGCGCCGGAGTCCTCCGTGGGCCTGCCCATCCAGGAGGCGGAGGTGATCGTCGCCGGGGGCAAGGGGCTGAAGCGGGCGCAGAATTTCGCGCTGCTGGGCGAGCTGGCGACGCTCCTGGGCGGTTCCGTCGGCGCCTCGCGCACCGCCGTGGACCTCGGCTGGGCGCCCTTCTCGGCGCAGGTCGGGCTCTCCGGCAAATCCGTGACGCCGCGCCTTTACATCGCCTGCGGCATCTCCGGCGCGGTGCAGCACCTGGCCGGGATGTCCGGCGCGGAGTACGTCGTGGCGATCAACACCGACCCGGAGGCGCCGATCTTCGGCGCGGCGGACGTGGGCATCGTCGGCGACGTGCAGGAAGTGTTGCCCCGGCTGATCGAGGAGATCCGGGCGATGCGGCGGAAGGCGAAGGGAGGCGGTGCGCGATGAACGAGGCGAAACGGTCCGACCGCTTCGGCAAGGTCACCCTCGATGTGCTGGTGGAGCTGCGCGAGGCGGTCGGGGAGAAGAACGTATATACGTGCAAGGACGATCTGGAGGGGTACACCTACGACACGACGGGGCATATCTTCGCTCACGACTTCGACGTGCTGGTCAAGCCGGAGAACGCGGAACAGGTCGCGGCGGTGATGAAGGTCGCCGGCAGGCACCGCATCCCCGTGACGCCCCGTGCGGCTGGCAGCGGCATCGCCGGGGCGGCGATCCCCATCTACGGCGGCATCGTGCTCTCCATCGAGAAGATGAACCGCATTCTGGAGATCGACACCATCAACCGCGTGGCCGTCGTCGAGCCGGGCGTCGTGACCAACGACCTCTGCCGCACCGTCGCGGCGAAGGGGCTGATGTACGCGGGGTATCCGATGAGCACCGAGATGAGCTTCATCGCCGGAAATATCGGGACGAACGCGGGCGGCGGCAAGGTCATCCGCTACGGCAACACGCGGCGGCACATCCTAGGCATGGAGGTGGTCACCGCGTCGGGCGATGTGATGCAGCTCGGCGGCAAGTACCGCAAGGACACCTGGGGCTACCCGATCATGCAGATGATGATCGGCACGGAGGGGACGCTGGGTATCATCACCAAGGTGATCGTCCACCTGGAACCCGCGCCGGGCAAGCTGGTGAACCTGCTCGTGGCCTTCGCCGACCTCGACTCCATGGTGCGGTCGGTGGCCGGCGTCGTCGGCAGCGGCGCCAAGATCATCTCCTGCGAGTTCCTCGACCGCCTGTCCGTCGCGTTGACGACGAAGTACCTGTCGACGGAACTGCCCTATCAGGATCGGGCGGAGGCCTATCTGCTGATCCAGGTGGAGGGCGACTCCGACGAACAGCTGGAGGCGGCCTACGAGAACGTCGGCAGCCTCTGCATGAAGAACGGGGCCATCGAGGTGTTCATCGCGGAGAGTCGCACCGACTCCACCGCCATGTGGCAGGTGCGGCAGAATTTGGCCGAGGGGATGCGCGCGGAGGACCCCTATACGTCCCTCTCCGGGGACGTCGTGGTGCCGCTCTCGGAGATCCCCCGGATGATGCAGATCATCGAGGAGAAGTGCAAGAAGTGGAACGTCGTCGTGGCCAACCTCGGGCACATCGCCGACGGCAATCTGCACCCGCTGGCCATGAAACCCAAGGACATGACGCCGGAGCGCTGGGCGACGTACTCGGAGGAGTTCTACGCCGACCTCATCGCCTCGGCCATCGAGCTGGGCGGCGTCGGCAGCGGCGAGCACGGCGTCGGCTACGTCAAGCTGGAGGCCCTGCTCGACTCCAAGAGCCCGGCCGAGCGGGAGATCCACCGCGGCATCAAGGCGGCCTTCGATCCGCTGGGGATCTTGAACCCCGGCAAGCTCGTGCCGCTAGAGCCTTAGGATTTTAAGATCAAGGGAGCCGGCTCCCTTGGCGGGGTGCTTTTGTCAGGGGCAGCGCCCCACGCAGTAAAAACGCTCCGACGGCAACGTGCCCCGTACCGCCGCAAACGACGGGCAGTGCCCCCGAAAGCGTTCGGGGACGAAACGCAATACGAGACGAAGAGAAGGGGAGTTGTGCGGAATGGCAAGCAAGGGCAGGTTCACCGCGTTCGCAATCGCTTCGGTCTGGTTCACGACGCACTTCGGCGGCGGTTTCGCCAGCGGGCGGCAGCTCGTGGATTTCTACGTGCAGTACGGGGTGTACGCGTTGCTGATGCCCATCGTATCGGTGGGGATCATCACGGCGGTGCTCTACGTCTCCTGGGATTTCAGCCGCGAGCGGGGCATCTTCGACTACCGCAACTGGAGCAACGCCTACTTCAAGCCGTTCCAGGCGGTGTTCTCCAACATCATCGAACTGAGCTACCTGACCATCCTGCTGATGGCGACGGCGGTGGCCTTCGCCACGGGCGGCACCGTCGTGGCGGAGACGCTGGGCACGCCCTATCTCGCCAATACCATCTGCATCGCCGTCCTCATCTTCTTCCTCACGATCTTCGGCGCGGACACGGTGCGCAAGGCGGCGTCGGTGATGGCGGCGCTGATCATCGGCGGCATGCTGACCATCTACATCAGCAACCTGGTGGTGAACTTCGGCCTCCTGCGCGAGGTGGTCGCGGAGGCTCCCAAGCCGAAGGGCTTCTTCCCCGCGCTGTGGCAGGCGATCAAGTACGGCGGCCTGCAATGCTCGCTGATCGGCGCCTACATCGCGGTGGCCGACGGCTTC
>DAIRUD010000106.1:0-6788 GCA_036803565.1 Synergistaceae bacterium
AACCGCTGCCGGACGCCGATGGGCAAGCGCCTCCTGCGCGAGTGGATCGTACATCCCCTGGTCAACCTGGAGCAGATCGCCTTCCGGCAGGACTGCATCGCGGCGATCGCCGGCGACGCGGCCTTCCTGCGCCGCCTCGCGGAGGCGCTCTCCCCCTGCCGCGATATGGAGCGCGCACTGGGGCGGCTCAGCCTGCGCGTGGGCAACCCCCGGGACATCGGCGCCATTCGCGACACGCTCGTCGCGCTGCCGGGCCTGCGCGCCTGCGCGGAATCGTCGGACGCGCCGTGCATGGCGGAGCTCTTCCGCGACGTACCGGATCTGCGGGAACCGACCGACCTCCTCGCCCGGGCCCTCGCCGACGATCCGCCGCGCCAGCTGGCCATGGGCGGAGTGATCCGCCAGGGTTACGACGACCACCTCGACGCCTACCGCAACGCCATCGCCAACGCCGAGGGCCTGTTGCAGGACTTCGAGCGGCGCGAGCGCGAACGGACCGGCATCAAGGTGCGCGTCGGCCTGAACAAGGTCTTCGGCTACTACATCGAGGTCGGCAGGAGTTATATCGAAAAGGTCCCCCAGGACTACGTCCGCAAGCAGACCGTGGCCAGCGGCGAGCGCTTCGTCAGCGAGGAGCTGAAGGAGATCGAGCGCAAGGTCTTCCGCGCGGAACAGGAGATCGGCGAGCGGGAGGCGGCGCTCTATCGCGGCCTGCTGGCGCACACGCTGGAACGCGCCCCGGCCTGCCAGACGGCGTCGCGCGCCATCGCCCGCCTGGACGTCCTGCGCGCGCTGGCCGAGGTCGCGCGGGACAACGCCTATGTGCGCCCGGAGATGGACGATTCGCGCGCGTTCCTCGTGAAGGGTGCGCGCCACCCCGTCGTGGAGCGCACGCTGGGGACGGCCCCCTTCACGCCCAACGACATCGAACTCGACCCCGACGGCGCGGGGGAGAACGGTTGCATCGCCATCCTCACCGGGCCGAACATGGCGGGCAAGTCCACTTATCTGCGCACGGCGGCGCTGGTGGCACTGATGGCTCACATGGGATCGTTCGTCCCGGCCGAGCGCGCGCGCATCGGCCTGCTCGACCGCATCTTCACGCGCATCGGCGCACGCGACGAGCTGGCGCGCGGGCGCAGCACCTTCATGGTGGAGATGGTCGAGACGGCCAATATCCTGCGCCACGTCACCGGGCGCAGCCTGGTCATCCTCGACGAAATCGGGCGCGGCACGTCGACCTACGACGGCATGAGCATCGCCTGGGCCGTCGTGGAATTCCTCAACCTGCACGTCGAGGGGCGCACCAAGGCCCTCTTCGCAACCCATTACCACGAGCTGACCAGCCTCTCCCTGCCCTTCCTCGTCAATCTGAGCATGGCGGTGGAGGAAAACGCGGACGGCATCCGCTTCCTGCACAAGGTGGTGCAGGGCCCGGCGGACCGCTCCTACGGCGTGGAGGTGGCCCGCCTCGCCGGGGTGCCGAACCTCGTCGTCAAGCGCTCGCAGGAGTTGCTCGCCGAGTTCGAGCGCGACCTCTCCAAGCCCGAGGACGGGTTGAGCGAGATGGCGAAGAAGTACGTGCAGAAGGAGATCTTCTTCGACGTCGACCGGGAGGGCGTCATCGAACAGCTGGCGCAGAGCGACCCGGACCGCATGACGCCGATGGAGGCGCTCGACCTCGTCTTTCGCCTCCGCGCCAAATGCAGGAAGATCCTGGACTTGAAATGAACATGGGGACGGCGAAAGACGAAGGCGGCCGCTGTTTGCGGAACATGCCCATCGAGCGCCTCGACCGCGGCGTCGCCAGCCGCATCGCGGCGGGCGAGGTCGTGGAACGGCCCGTATCCGCCGCCAAGGAGTTGCTGGAGAACGCCATCGACGCGGGCGCGAAAAACGTGCGGATCGCGCTCGAACAGGGAGGCAAGGTCTCCCTCGTGATCGAGGACGACGGCATGGGCATCCCCTTCGACCAGCTCCCGCTGGCGCTGGAGCGCTACGCGACCAGCAAGATCCGCACGCTGGAGGACCTGGAGCGCGTGCGCACGCTCGGCTATCGCGGCGAGGCGCTGTCGAGCATCGCCGCCGTCAGCCGCATGGAGATTCGCAGCCGCGCCGCGGGAAGCGAGACCGGCGGCGTCATCCGCGTGGAGGGCGGCGACGTCCTCTCCTGCGCGGAGATCCCGACGGCCCCGGGGACGCGCGTGCAGGTCGACGACCTCTTCTACAACCTGCCCGCCCGGCGGAAGTTCCTCAAGAGCGCGACGGCCGAGCTGAAGCGCATCGTGCAGGTGGTGCAGGACTACGCGCTCGTCCACCCGACGGTGCGCTTCCGCCTGGAGAACGACGGCAAGCGGCTGCTCGACCTCGGCGACGCCGCCGACACGCACGCCGTACTGCGGCAGGTATGGGGGGAGGAACACCGTTCCGTGCACACCGTCGCCACGCGCGAGCGCGCGGCGGCGTCCCTCTGGTGGAACAACCTGCCCGGCTCGCGCCGGGTGAACGTCACGGTGTTCGTCAACGGCAGGCGCGTCCAGGACCCCACCGTCCGCTCGGCCTTGAACGCGACCGGCGCGTCGATCTACGGCGAGTGGATCGTCATGCTGGCGATGCCGCCGGAGGAGGTCGACGTCAACATCCACCCGGCGAAGGCGGAGGTGCGCTTTCGCAAGAGCGGCCCGGTCTTCGAACTGGTGCGGCGCGGCGCGCAGAAGCTCCTGCTGCAGGGCGGCGGCTTTCAGCCCGCCGCGCCGGAGGGCGGCCGCGACGGAACCGCCCCTCCCGCGCCGACGCTCGACCCGTGGGAGAACTACGTCCCGCCGCCGGAGCCCGTCGGGAAAAAAAGCAGCATGTTCTCCTATCGGCCGCCGGCGCAAACCGACGCCGGAGCGCCGGAGCGGACCCTCTTCGACGCGGTGGAAACGGCGGAGATGGAATCGGCGCGCAAATATCTCGGGCAGGCGCAGGGGGGATACCTCGTCTTCGACGATCACCGCGGCCTCTGCCTCGTCGACGCCCACGCCGCGCACGAACGGATCCTCTACGAGGAGATCGAGGACGCCTTCTCGGGGAAACGCATCGAGAGCCAGACGCTGGTGCTGCCGCAGGAACTCCCCCCGGCGGTCGCCCTCAACGTCGCCCTGCACCGCGAAATACTGTCGGAGATGGGCTTCACGTTTCAAGCGGACGAAGAAGGGGAGGAGGGCGCGCCGCAGCTCGCCTCCGTCCCGGCGATCCGCGGCCTCGGCCGCCTCTCCCCGCTGGAGATGCTGCGCTCGGCGATCCGCGGCATCGAGGAGGAGGAGGACCCCTCCCGGCGCGACCGCGAGGTCTGGTGGCGCTGGGCGCGCACGGCCTGCCGCGACGCCATCAAGCTCGGCCAGACGCTGGGGAGGGAGGAGGCGCTCGACCTGTTCGAACGCCTCGAACGCTGCCGCTCGCCCTACAGCTGCCCCCACGGCAGGCCCACGACGATCTTCCTCGCCGGGGACAAACTGAGGAGTTGGTTCGAACGATGAATTCCTTATCGCATGGCCGGGACGTCGTCTACGCCGTCGTCGGCCCGACGGCCGTCGGCAAGACCCGGGCGGGCTTCGAGCTGGCGCTGCGCGTCGGGGGAGAAATCATCTCCGCGGATTCGCGGCAGGTCTATCGCTATCTGGACGTCGGCACGGACAAGATCTCGCCCGCCGAACGGAAGATCGTCCCGCACCACCTGATCGACGTCGTCGACCCGGACGAGGTCTTTACCACCGCGGACTTCCTCGCGCGCGCGGCGGATGCGATCCTGCGCATCCGCGCCCGCGGCCGCATCCCGCTGATCGTCGGCGGCACCCCGCTGTACTACAAGGCGCTGGAGGGCAACCTCCTGTCGGAGAACCTGCCCAAGAACGAATCGGTCCGGCGGGACCTCGAGGGGATCGCCGAAACGTACGGGGCGGACCTGCTGCACGACACCCTGCGGCAGGTGGACCCGGAGACCGCCGCCCGCATCCATCCCAACGACCGCGTGCGCCTCGTCCGCGCGCTGGAGCTGTACAAGCTCACCGGGAAAATTCCCTCCGCGCTCTACGCGGAGCAGAAGAAGCTGGGCATTCCCCAGCGCATCGTATACTTCGGCATCGCCTCGCCGCGCGACGTCCTCTATCGACGCATCGAGACGCGGGTGTCGGAGCAGTTCCACTCCGGCTACCCGGAAGAGGTGCGCTGGCTGCTCGACCGGGGCTACTCCCGCGACCTTCCCGCCATGCAGGGTTTCGGCTATCGAGAACTGGTCGAATACCTCGACGGCCGGATTACCTTCGAGGAGGCGCTCGCGGGGGACGTCAAGGCCACGAAGGCATTTTCGAGAAGACAGATGACCTGGTTTCGCCAATTTTCTCCCATTGTGTGGTATGATCTGGCGGAGATGTCCATGGAGAATGCGGTTGAGGAAATGGCGAACAGAATAGCGAAGGAAGAGGACGCGGCGCGCGTTGCGATCGGGCGGGGATGAACCTTGTCGTGGCAACGCCGACGGGTCTTTGTTTCGGTGTCAGGAGAGCGATCGAGCAACTGGAACAGGCACTTCGGGATCACGGCACCGTCTATTCGCTTGGGAGCCCCATCCACAACCCACAGGAAGTCACGAGATTGAAGGACCTCGGCCTGCGGCTCGTCGAGAACGCATCCGACGTCCCGGAGGGCGCCGTCTCCTTCGTCCGGGCGCACGGCTTGGCGCGCTCCGAGATGGAGGCCCTGGGACGCCGTTCGAGCATCGTGGTGGACGGCACCTGCCCTTTCGTGCGCAATGCGCAGAAGCGCGCGGAGGCGCTCTCGGAGGAGGGATATCTCGTCGTGATGCTGGGGGATTCGCAGCACCCGGAGGTGCGGGGGATCCTCGGCTGCATCGACGGGAACGCGATGGTGATCTCCGGGGCGGAGGACATCGACGAACGAACGCGCTACGACCGTCTGGGGATCCTGAGCCAGACGACGCAGCGCGAAGCGTCGCTTTCCGCCGTGGTTGCCAAATTTGCGCTTCTAGCGGGGGAGATTAAGGTATATAATACCATCTGCCGCGCGACGATCGAACGGCAGGAATCGATTCGCAAACTGGCGACGCAGGTCGACGGCATCGTCGTGATCGGCGGCAGGAACAGCGCCAACACCCGCAAACTGGTGGAGATCGCCGAGGCGCTCGGCGTTCCCACGCAATGGATAGAGCATCCGGACGATTTGGACGGGGGGTGGACATCGGACAAGCAATGGATCGGAGTGGCCGCGGGCGGCAGCACGCCCGACTGGCTGATAAACGATTTAACCAGAAAATTACAGAGGCTGTAGGTCCCGAGGAGGCTATGACGGTATGGTGGATGAAATCCGCAAAGAGGATGAATTGACGACGCAGGAACCTGCGGATACGACGGTCGAGAGCGCGTACGAGGCGGAGGATTCGCAGGTCGAAGAGACGATGGAGAGTATCATGGAGCAGATGGGCGGCTTCGAGGATATCCATCGCGGCAAGGTGGTCGAGGGCGTCGTCGTCGACGCGCGCGACGACGGTTGGTTGGTGGACGTGGGCTACAAGTGCGAGGGTTTCCTGCCGCAGAAGGAATGGACCCACCGCGTTCTGGTGGAGTCGGTCAGCGAACCGGCCGTGGGGGACAAAGTCCGCGTTCAGGTCACCAATATCAGCCAGGGCGAGGAAGCCCAGCTGACGCTGAGCCGCTGGCGTTGTGAATTCGACGAGAGGTGGAACCGGCTCGAGGAAGAACTCGAGAAGAACGAGATCATCGAGGTGCGGGGACTCCGCAAGGTCAAGGGCGGTCTGATCGTCGACTGCATGGGCCTGGAGGGCTTCATCCCCATCTCCCACCTCGCGGAGGAGGGCAGGGGCGTGAATCCCGGCCGCCTCCTCGATCAGGCGTTCCCGGTCAAGGTGATCGAGCGCGACCGGCGCAAACGCCGTTTCGTGCTCTCCCGCCGCTCCATCCTCGAGGAGGAACTCGGCGCGGAGCGCGAGAAATTCTACGAAACCGTCCACGAGGGCGACGAGCTCGAGGGCGAGGTCAGCAGCATCACCAGCTTCGGCGTGTTCGTCAACCTCGGCGTGATCGAGGGGCTCGTCCACATCACGGAGCTCTCCTGGCAGCGCAACGCCAAGGCCAAGGAGATCGTGAACAAGGGCGACACCGTCAAGGTCAGGGTCATCGGCATCGACCGCGAGAAGAACCGCATCTCCCTCTCCATCCGCCAGACGCTCGACGATCCGTGGGACACGGTCGCGGAGCGCTGGCCGAAGGACAAGGAGACCGAGGGCACCGTCTCCAACCTGACGGACTTCGGCGCCTTCGTCGAGATCGAGCCGGGCGTCGAGGGCCTGATCCACATCGGCGACCTCAGCTGGACCCGCATCAAGCACCCCAAGGAGATCCTCAAGCGCGGGCAGAAGGTCCACGTCGTCATTCTCGACGTCGACATGGAGCGCAAGCGCATCAGCCTCGGCTATAAACAGCTCAACGATCCGTGGCAGGACATCGAGTCCCGCTTCTCCAGGGACCAGGACGTCACGGTGAAGGTGATCCGCCTCGCCGACTTCGGCGCGTTCGTCGAGATCGAGCCGGGCGTCGAGGGCCTGATCCACATCTCGCAACTCAGCCGCGCCCGCGTGGAGAAACCGGGCGACGTCCTTCAGGTCGGGCAGGAGGTTACGGCCCGTATCCTGGAGATCGATCCGGCGACCCGCAGGATCCGCCTCAGCATCAAGGCGTTGCAGCCGGAGGACGAGCGCAGGTCCCACGACG
>DAIRUD010000107.1:0-6759 GCA_036803565.1 Synergistaceae bacterium
AGGAGCCGAACGGGCCGATCTCGTCGGGGCGCTCGTAGTGGATCACGTTGATCTTGTCCGGGGTGTCGTTGGCGTAGGGGACGCCGCAGGAGGCGATGTTGGTGTGCCTCTTGACGTCGTCGTAGTTCTCGCTCAGCGCGAAGCCGATGCTGTGCGAGATGCCGCCGTACGCCTGCCCGTTGACGGCGTCGATGTTGCCCACCTTGCCGACGTCGTCGACGCAGGTGAAGCCGATGCAGCGGACTTTGCCCGTGGCCGTGTCCACCTCCACCTCCGCCATGTTGAGGCAGTAGGTGTAGGCGGGCGTCGGATCGCCGATGCCGGTGTTGGGATCGAGGTTGCAGAGGCCGGGGACCGACGTGTTGGAGTAATGGCCCTCGTATTTCGTCTCCAGGCCCGCGGCCTTCATCTCGTCGTAGGTGCGGAACGTCCCGTCCGGCTTGCGCATGGCGTCGATCAGCTTCTTCGCCGCCAGAATGGTCGCCTGCCCGCTCATGTAGTGGGTGCGGCTGGCGCCGGACATGCCGCTGTCCGGGCAGAGCTTGGTGTCGTTCTGCACCAGGCGGATCCGGTCCGGCGTCACGCCGAGGGGTTTCAGCGCCTCCAGCGTGAGCATCAGGGAGCCGATGTCGCCGCCCTGGCCCAACTCCTGATAGGTGTCGTACTTCGTGAACGTGCCGTCGGGGTTGAGCTCGATGGCCGCCCGCGCCTGGTCGGTGCCGCCCTCGGTGACGTTGAAGCCGCCCCAGGCTAGGCCCACGCCGCGCCGCTTCTCCGGCGTGTCGGCGGCCTTGGCGTCGGCCACGGCCTTTTCGTAGATCGGCTTCATGATCTTCATCATCTCTTCCATCGGGTACTGGCGGAAGGGATAGCTGTTGATGTTCGTCTCGCCCTCGCGGGCGATGTTGCGCCAGCGGAACTCGAAGGGATCGATCCCGGCCTTCTCCGCCAGCATGTCCATCAGCGCCTCGCTGAGCATGTAGGCCTGCGGCGAGCCGTAGCTGCGGTAGGCCGTGCCGAAGTTGTGGTTGGTGTTGGCGACGCGGCTGAGCGCGGCGACGTTGGGGATGTGATAGGGGAAGAAGGCGTGGCGCGCCTGCTTGGTCATGCAGTCGTCGCCGCCCCAGGAGTACGCGCCGTGATCCAGCCCCGTCTCGAACTCGACCGCGGTGATCTTGCCGTTCTCGTCGCAGGCGATGCGCCCGTTGGAGTGGCAGGGGCAGCGCTTGCCGGAGAAGTGCTGGTGTTCCTCGTAGCTCATGGAGAGCGCCACCGGCGCCTTCATGACGACGGCCGCCGCGCCCGCCAGGCAAAGATCGCCCGCGTTCGTCGACCAGCCGAAGCTGGCCCCGGTCGGGTTCATCATCACCCGCAGCTTGTCCTTGGGGTGGCCGATGGAGCTGCCGATGCGGCTGATGGAGGAGTAGACGCCCTGCGACTTGCACTGGAACGTCAGGTAGCCGTCCTCGTCGAAGTAGGCCTGCACGGAATCGCCCTCGATGGAGAGGTGCGGCTCGCGCGAGGAGTAGAAGCTGCCCTCGGCGCTGTATTTGGAGTTGTCGATGACCTCGGCCACCTTGGCGGCGTCCTCCAGGCCGACGCCCTTGAGGACCGGCTGCATGCAGAAGACGTTGGGCGTATCCTCGTGGACGCGCATCGCGTCGGGCATGGCGGCCTCGAGGAAGTTGAGGTACTCCGGCAGCTTCTCGATCTCCACCTTGACCTTGGCGGCGGCGGCGCGGGCGTGCGCCTTGGTGTCGGCGACCACGAGGCCGACGACGTCGCCGTAGCGGAAGATCTTGTCGTCGCAGAGAACCTTGCGGCTGGGCAGGGTGACGGTGCTGCGGGGGTGGAAATTGGCCTCGGCCATGACGTTGCTGCCGCCCGCCGCGACGAGGTCCTTGGCCAGGATGACCTTCTGCACGCCGGGCATCTTCTCCGCCTCGGAGGTGTCGATGCCGAGGATCTTGGCGTGGTGCGCCAGTTTCGGCTGGACCATGGCCACGTGCCAGGTGCCGCGCGGCATCTTCAGCTCCTGGTCGTCGCCGTAGTCGGCGACGCCCGTGACCTTGGCGAGGGCCGTCGGACGGACGATGGGCTTGCCGTAGAACTCGCCGTCCCCCGGCAGTTTGAAGGTGATGTCGTCGACCGTCGCCTCGCCGCGCATGACCTTGGCCGCCGCCATGACGCCGTTGACGATCTGTACGTAGCCGGTGCAGCGGCAGACATTCTTGTTCTTGGTGAACCACTCGCGGACTTCCTCGCGCGTCGGATCGGGGTTCTTCAGCAGCAGCGCGTAGGTGGAGACGACGAAGCCGGGGATGCAGAAGCCGCACTGGATCGAGCCGTTGTTCATAAAGGCGACCTGGATGGGATGGGGGTTCATCGGCGTGCCGATGCCCTCCACGGTGATCACGCTGCTGTACTCCTCGACCTTGCTGATCTTGCGGTTGCAGGAGCGGATCAGCTCCCCGTTGAGAATGACGGAGCAGGAGCCGCAGACGCCGATGCCGCAGCCGACCTTTACGCTCGTACAGCCGATCCTGCGCAGAACGTCGGACAGGGTGTCCACGTCCGGGTCGCAGATGAACATCCGGTTCGCGCCGTTGATGTTGAGCCACATTTTACGAAACGCCATGATTACACCTCCGGGATTTTGAAGCAATCATGTTGCATATTGCATACATCCGAAGCGCACGGAAAGCTCCCTTGTGGGAGAGCTTTCGGCACGTACGCTATTCTACGATTTTACCGTAATCTTTCAAGATATCCCTCGCCCGCACATAGGTGGCTTCGATGAGCGCGGGGCAACGCTCCAGCTTGACCGCCTGGTCGTTGCCGGTGATCGCCGCGCAGTCGACGCCGCCGTACTTCCCGCCGTAAACGGCGCGGAACCACGAGACGAGTTCCGCGGTCATCTCCGCGGATTCCGCGGGGTCGGCGGCGAAGAGCGCCAGCATGCAGGCCGCGCCGCTCAGCGCGCCGCAGAGGAGCCCCGCCCCGAGCCCGTTGCAGAGGACCGAGACGGCGGAGACCATCTGGTCGTTGCGCTCCCCGCGCCGGTCCAGGCCCATTTGTATCATGATGGCGGCGCAGCATTGGCCCTCCGTGCGCAACTGGTGCAGCTTCCGGACATCCTCGTCCGGCATCGGCCTTCCCTCCCTTCCACCTCAGGCGACCGAGGGTTCTACGAGATACCGTCCCTCAGCATATCGCCGCCAGTGGAACTCGTCAATCGGCAGCGCCGTGCTGCCCTTGACGATCTTCTCCGCGACCATCTCCCCGGCCACCGGCCCGAACATGAAACCGCGCGCCCCGGAGACGTTGACCCAGAAGCCCTTCATCTCGTCGGCCTCGCCGATGACCGGCTGGAGGTCGGGCGTGATGTCGTACATCCCCGACCACTGGCGCACGACGCGGATCCCCCGCGTACGGGGCAGCAGCTTGTGCACGAGGCCGCTCATGTGCTCCAGGAAATTCCACGACGCCCCCATCGCATAGTCGTCGAACGGCGCCGCCTCCGCGCGGTACTTGTGGGGGCCGCATCCGGCGAGGATCGAGCCGTGCGGGCGCTGGAACATGTAGTAGTCGGGCTCGAAGCTCATCAGCATGGTGGGGCAGATGCCCCAGTCGACCGGCTCGGTGGCGAAGATCTCGTGCCGCTCGCCCTTCACCGGGATGTTCAGCCCGGCGAGCGCGCCGACGCGACCGGCCCAGGGCCCGGCGGCGTTGACCACGACGTTCGTGGCGATCGTGCCGCGCTTGGTGACGACGCCCTTGACGCAGCCGTCGCCGACCAGAAAACCGGTGACCTCGGCGAACTTCTCCACCCGCACGCCGATCCGCTTGGCCGCCTCCAGGTAGGCGAAGTTGCTGACCATCGGGTCGGCGTGGCCGTCGCGCTTGTAGTACGAGAAACCGACCGCGTCGTCGGCGGCCATGCCGGGGCAGATCTTCTGCGCCTCCCGGTGGTCGAGCAGGCTGGATTCGACCCCCATGGCGTTCTGGATGGCGACGTTCTTCTTGAACTGCTCGAACTGCTTCTCGGTGTAGGCGACCAGCAGGTAGCCGTTCTGGTATCGCTGGATGTCGAGATCGACGCCGAGGTGCTCCTCCAGGTTCTCGAAGCGGTCGATGCAGGCCTTGCCCAGCGTGATGTTCAACTCGCCGCCCCATTGCGCGCGGAAGGAGGCCGCGCAGCGCCCGGTCGATCCCGAGGCCACCGTCTCCTTCTCCAGCAGGGCGACGTCCTTGACCCCGAGCTTTTTCAGATAGTAGGCGGTGGCCATGCCCATCATGCCGCCGCCGATGACGACCGCGTCCGCCGTCCGTTTCCAGCTCATTTCCACTCACCTCCGCTGTAGTCGCGCGCAACGAGCGAGATCTTGACCGGCTTGACCGGCGGGCGGATCGTCCCCGGCGGAATGTCCGGGACCGGCACGCCGGTGATCCGGCAGATCTCGCGCAGGACGATGTCCCGGCAGCCGCGCCCCTGGCACGGCCCCATGCCGACGCGGAGCATGCGCTTCAACTCGTCGAACGTGTCGTAGCCCTCGGCGATCCACTTGCGCACCGTGCCCAGCGTGATCTCCTCGCAACGACAGAGGACCGTATCGCTCTCCATCTCGGCGATCTGGGCGAACTCCCCCTCGCCGCAGCAGCGGCAACCTTTGATTTCTTCGGCCATCTCAGCTCACCACCCTGATCGCTCTTACTTCGGATATAAATTCACTCCCGACCGAGACCGACACCACGCGCGTACGGTCCTTCAGGGGCTCCGCGACGCCCTCCACCCTGCCGGTGCAGACCGCTTCGCCGGTCCGGTTCAGGCACTCGACCGTATCGCCCGCCCCGGGCACGGGCTGCATTTCGTGCGGCAACTTGATCAGCGCGCGTCCCGGCGCGAAGGTGCGGTCGATCACGAAACAGGCGAGGCCGGGACATTTCGCGACGCACAGACCGCAACCGGTGCACTTGGCGTAATCGATCGCGGGGACGTCGTTGATGTCCGCGAACGGCTTCACCGCCCCCGTCGGGCAGCTCGTGTTACAGGGGTTGCAGGGGATCCGCTGCGGGCACTCGATGACCACCAGCCCATTCTTCTTCTCCCGCCAGAGGTCCTCCGGCGGCAGGACGGCGCCCGCGCGCTCGCCGTCCAGAACCCCGCTCTCGAACGAACGGTCGTTCAACACATCCGAAACAGCCATTTTCATCACCTCCGCGCTCACGACGCCAGGACGGTCTTGGCGAGGCCCGCGCGGATCTTCGCGGCGGTCTCGCCCCGACGGAGAGAGCCCAGCCTCTCCGCGAACACGTCGAAGCGGTTCTCGTCCACAGCGTAGCCGAGAGAAGCCGCTGCGGCCAGTCCGGCGACGCGCCCCTCGATCATGGCGGCGCTGGCCTCCTCGATCCCCGCCGCGTCCCCGGCGACCCAGACGTCCTCGTTGGTCGTGCGCTGCCGCGCGTCGCGCTTCGGCACGTAACCGCAGAGTTCCGGGACGTACAGCATCTCGCATCCGGCCTGCCAGAGGATCTCCGCCGTGGGCGTCAAGCCGACGGCGAGGCAGATGATGTCGCAGTCGAACTTGTAACGCTCGCCCGTCTTGAGCGACTCGACGAGCGCCCCCTCGACCCGGTCCGTGCCGAACGCGGCGCGCACCGTGTGCTGCAAGAGGATGGGGACGCCCAGGCGGCGGATCTTCGCCGCGTGCACCCAGTAGCCGCCGACGTTGGGCATGGCCTCCAACACCGCCGCCACCCGCACGCCCGCCTGCATCAGCTGATAGCTGACGATCAGGCCGATGTTGCCCGCGCCGACCATCAGCACCCGGTCCCCGGGGGAGACGCCGTAGACGTTCATCAGGGTCTGCACCGCTCCGGCCCCGTAGACGCCGGGCAGATCGTTGTTGGGGAAGGCGATGAGGCGCTCCTGCGCGCCCGTCGCCATCACGATACGCCGCGGCTTGATCTTGAGGTACTCCTCCTCGCCGACCATCGCCGTCACGACGCCGTCCTCCGGGTAGTAGCCCATGGCGCTCGCATTGGTCATGGTCCGCACGCGGTCCTCGTAAACGGCCATCTCCTCGAGCAGGTTCCCGGCGATCAGGTAGCCCCGCGTACCCGCGTATTCGTCCTTGCTGCCGAAGAATTTATGCGTCTGCTTGACGAGCTGTCCGCCGAGGTGGAGGTCGCTCTCCAGGACGAGGACGCGCGCACCGGCGCTGGCCGCCTCGGCCGCCGCGGAAAGCCCCGCCGCGCCGCCGCCGACGACCAGGATCTCGACCTCCTCGACCCGGTCCTTTTGCGGTTTCATCTTCACACCTCCCCTTCCGTCAGGGGAACCTTCCCCTTGCCCCTCTGCGTACAAACCGCCATCCCCTCGCGCAACGGGGTGATGCAGGTCCGCACGTTCGGCACGTCGTCCACGACCATGAAGCAGGAGCTGCACTTGCCGATGGCGCAGAAAAAGCCTCGCGGCCGCTTCATCTCCGGCGTCTCCCTGTAAATCCGCACCCCGTTCGCATGCAGCGCCATGGCGATCGGTTCGCCTTCGAAACCGTGCATCTCCCGGCCGTCGAACGTAAACGCGATCTTCCTCCCGTGTTGGAAATCCAGTATGGGGTGTTTCTCAATCAGCGGCACGCTATCCCTCCTATATCCTCTGTGTGGCGTCGTTCTCTACGTTCTTCCATATTATATTATCGTTTTATATTCTCGTTCCTGATCGCCCGTCCGCTTGCGCGAGACGGGCTCCCTGCG